>CAZFKD010000257.1:0-6590 GCA_964519695.1 uncultured Spirochaetaceae bacterium | reverse complement strand
GCCGGCGGGAGCCCGGCGAGCCATGCGCTCGTCGTCGACTACGTCGCGCCGCATCAGCGCGCGCGCGCGATGTCGCTCTTGAGTGTCGGATCGCTCGTCGGGCTCGGTGGCGGCATCCTCTACGGCGGCTGGGCGAGCGAGGTCATCGGCTGGCGCTGGGCACTGATCAGCGTCGGCCTGCCGGGCGTCGCGACGGCGCTGCTCTTCGGGGCGACGGTCGTCGACCCGCCGCGCCGGGTCGCCGATCATCCGGGCCCCGACGCGTTCACCGGCCGCAGCCTCCCTGCGGTCCTGCTCGCCCTCCTGCGCATGCCCGCGTTCGTCGCCCTGACACTCGGCGCGACCTTCGCCAACGTCGTCTCGCTCGGCCGCAATCTCTGGGAGCCGACCTTCCTGCGCCGCGTCTACGACATGGGCGCCGCCGAGGCCGGACTCGTCTACCTCTTCATCACCGCCGTCCCCGGCATCGTCGGCACCTTCGCCTGCGGCGCGATCACCGACCGCCTCGGCCGCCGCGACCCGCGCTGGTTCGGCTGGTTTCCCGCGGCGACCTGCTTCCTGCTCGTCCCGCTCTGCCTCGGGTTCTACTTCGCGTCGCCGGACACGCGCCTGCTCGGTATTCCGGTCGGGTTCCTGTTCTCGTTCGCCGCCTCGCTCCTCGCGCCCGGCTGGTCGCCGGCGACGATGGCGACGGCGCAGACCCTCGTTCCGCCGAGCGCGCGGGCGGTCTCCGCCGCGACCTGGAGCATGACCGCGAACTTCGTCGGACTCGGGGTCGGCCCCTTCGTGGTCGGCGACCTCAACGTGCGACTCGAGAGCGCCTACGGCGACGAGGCCGTGCGCTATTCGCTCGCGATCGTCGGGGTCGTGCCGTGGCTCGCCACCCTGAGCTTTCTTATGCTCGCCCGGCATCTGCAGCGATCGGCGCGCGCGCGCCTCTGAAGCGCGAACGCCGGGCCAGCCGACGCGACGATCGGCCGAACCCGCGCGAGCGTTCCCGAGCCTTCCCGAACGTTCCCCGAAGAGAGGCATCCCACGAATGCACCCGAACCGGCCCGCGACTCCTCTCGCTCCCGCCCCGTGCTCGCCCGCTTCGCGCTGGATCGCCCGCCCGCGACCTTCGCACGCGACCGCGTGCCTCGCGGCCATCGCTGCGACGGCGCTCTTCGCGTCGATCGCGGCCGCCGCGCCCGAATCCGGCAGCGAGGGCGCGAGCAGGCCCTACTCGCCGTTCGCCGAGCAGTCGCATCCGACCGAGCTCCTCTGGGGCGATACCCATGTCCACAGCTCGTTCAGCATGGACGCGAACTCGATGGGCAATACGCGCCTCGGCCCAGGCGACGCCTATCGTTTCGCGAAGGGCGAGGTCGTCGTCTCGAATACCGGTCAGTCCGTCCGGCTGGACCGCCCGCTCGACTTCCTCGTCGTCTCCGATCACGCGGAGTACATGGGCGTCCTGCCGCGGCTGCGCGCGAAGGATCCGCTCGTGCTCGCCGATCCGGCCGGCCAGAGGCTCTACGACTCGCTCTCGGACGAGGACCAGCGCGGCGGCCAGGCGATGGCCGATCTGATCCAGTCGCTCGTGACCAACCAGCCCCTGCTCGACAACGCCGCGCTGAAGCAGAGCGTCTGGGAAGAGATCACGCAGCTCGCCGATCAGCACGATCGTCCCGGCGTCTTCAGCGCGCTGATCGGATATGAATGGACGTCGATGCCGGGCGGCGACAACCTCCACCGCGTCGTCGTCTACGCCGACGGCGCCGACAAGGCTTCGCGCCTGACGCCGGTCTCGGCCTTCGACGGCGACCGGCCCGAGGATCTCTGGGCCTTCCTCGAGCGCTACGAGAGAACGACCGGCGGCCGCGTGCTCGCCATCCCGCACAACTCGAACCTGTCGAACGGGCGGATGTTCGCAGTCGAGGACTCGGCCGGAAAGCCGTTCGACCGGCGCCATGCCGCGACCCGCGCCCGCTGGGAGCCGCTCGTCGAGGTGACCCAGATCAAGGGCGATGGCGAGACGCATCCGCTGCTCTCGCCCGACGACGAGTTCGCCGACTTCGAGACCTGGGACAAGGGCAATCTCAACGTCGCGAGCACCCTCCCGAAGGAGCCCTGGATGCTCCGCTTCGAATACGCGCGCTCGGCGCTCCAGCTCGGCCTCGAACTGGAGGCGAAGCTCGGCGTGAATCCGTTCCAGTTCGGGATGATCGGGAGCACCGATTCGCATACCTCCCTCGCGACCGCCGCCGAAGACAATTTCTGGGGCA
Source organism: uncultured Spirochaetaceae bacterium (assembly GCA_964519695.1). GTDB lineage: Bacteria > Myxococcota_A > UBA9160 > UBA9160 > UBA4427 > UBA4427. Next base: position 4,323 of record CAZFKD010000257.1, on the reverse strand, counting down.
AGGCGGTCGGCGTGGAGCCCGGCCGGCCGCGAACGAACATGACGTTCCTCCCCTCTTCGAAGGATCCCACCCTCGACATCATGGCCTGGCAGCAGGTCGCGGCGGGCTATGCCGCGGTCTGGACGACGGGCAACTCGCGCGAAGCCATCTTCGACGCGATGCGGCGCAAGGAGGTCTACGCCTCGACCGGTCCGCGCATGCAGGTCCGCTTCTTCGGCGGCTGGGGCTATCCGGCCGAGGACGTGACGCGGCCCGACGCCGTCGCCCGCGGCTATCGCGGCGGCGTTCCGATGGGCGGCGAGCTGCCGCCGCGCGGGCGCAAGGATCGCGCGCCGCGCTTCCTCGTGATGGCGAGCAAGGATCCGATCGGCGCGAATCTCGAGCGCGTCCAGATCGTGAAGGGCTGGCGCGCGAAGAACGGCGACCTGAAGGAGAAGGTCTACGACGTCGCGGTCGCCGAGAAGACCGGCTCGACCGTCGATCTCGCGACCGCGACCTGGGCGAACACGGTCGGCACCGCCGAACTCTTCGCCTACTGGGAAGATCCCGACTTCGATCGCCGCGCGCACGCCTTCTACTACGCCCGCGTCGTCGAGATCCCGACTCCGCGCTGGACCGACTACGACGCCGTCCGCCTCGGAACGGAGGTCGACGCGGCGTCGCCGATGGCGCTCCAGGACCGCGCCTATACGTCGCCGATCTGGTACACGCCCTGACGAGCTGCGAAGACATCTCCCCGTGGCGCCGGCGCGGGTCGGCGCATCGATACGCCCCACGCGCTCGCCGAGCGCCGGCCAGAGGGGCTCGGCCCGACGGGCCGCGGATGCCGCGCCCGGCTCCCGGGCGACGGTGCGTACGCGAGTGGATCGCGTAGAGTGCATCCGGGCTCGGGGGAGCCGAAGACGGGAGCGACGAAGCACCATGCCCGAGAAGAACGAAAAGCGCCGCATCATGCGACATCGGGAGACGGCCCCGCCGCCGCTCGCGGACATCGAAGCGAACGTTCGCTGGCTGCGTGACCGGGAGCTGATCAAGAACCTCTACCGACGTTATGCCTACGGCGTCGACTCCGTCGACTTCGAGCTCGTTCGCTCGATCTTCCATCCCGAATGCGTCGTCGACGGGACGCTCGAGGGCGGCGGGCTCGAGGAATACCTCGGCGGGCTCGAGGAGGCGATGGACCAGTGGGACGCCACGATGCATTTCGTCGGGAATCAGTACGTCGAAATCGAGGGGGACCGGGGCTTCGTCGAGTCGTGGGTCATCGGCTACCACATGGAGGCCGACGACAGCCCGATCGACCATCTCGTCCTCGCCCTGCGCTATCAGGACGAGGTCGTGCGGGTCGGTGATGATTGGAAGGTCATCCATCGCAAGACCTCGAAGCAGTGGCATACGGGTCCTTTCCCGCGTCCGACGATCGGGCCGCCGTCGTATCCGAGGCTGTCGCGCGCCCAGAAGTGACGGGGAGGCGGCGGATGTCGGCCGAGATCGACATCCTCGTCAACAACGCCCAGATCCAGCTACAGCAGGTCGAGTTCGAGCGGACGACGGTCGACGACGTGGAGGTCGTGCTCGGGTCGGGCCGGATGGGCACGTTCCACTTCATGCAGGCCTGCTTCACGCATCTGCGCCGGCGCGGAGGCAAGATCATCGACGTCGCATCCGCGGCGGGTCTCGTCGGGTACGCGGGCTCGGCCTCCCATGCCGCGGCGAAGGAGGGGATCCGCGCGCTCACGAAGGTCGCCCCCCCACGAATGGGGCCGACACAGGATCAACGTGAACGCGATCTGTCCGCTCGCCGAGACGCCGAGCATGAAGGAATGGAACGCCACCCACCCGGAGCTCGCGAAGGTCATGGTCGAGTCGATTTCGCTCGCCCATTTCGGTGATCCGGAGAAGGACATCGGTCGGGCCGTCGCGTTCCTGGCCGGTCCGGATTCGGACTTCAACACGGGCATGACGATGATGGTCGACGGCGGTCAGACCATCCTGCACGGATCGCCGAGCAGCCGACGCTTCGCGGGCTGCCCGACGAAACGGGGCGGCCTGTCTCGCAGACCGCCCCGACGTCGAGACTCTACCGCGGGGCGGGGACGCCTCTCGGATCAATCGTTGCAGCTGCCGCCGCCGCCGCCGCCCGTTCCGCCTTCGCCCGGGAAGACGACCTGCAGGTAGACGATGCCGGCACGCTCGACGGTGATCAGCTGGCCGCGGGGATCGAAATCGAGCGGCTCCTTGCCGGGCTCGCGCTTCGTGTCGAATTCGATCTCGCCTTCGACCCGGCCATCTCTCAGCCGCTGGACGTTGAGGACACCCTGGACGATGCCACCGACGACCAGGTCGTAGTTGGCGGGATCGAGATCCTCGGCCTCGACCTTGAAGCGGAGCCGATCTCGTTTCTTGATCCGGAATTCGGCCTTGCCACTGGCGTCGCCGTCCTCTCCCGTGTTGATGAGGGAGACGCGGGTCCGGTCGTCCTTCGCGATCGCGGCCGAGGGGATTCCGAGCGCGACCAGGATCGCGAGGCCGAGGGCCGTGGAGAAAAGTCGTCGTGCAGTCATGGGTTCCATCCTTCGTGTTTTTCGTGTTGCCGGGTTGGCGACCTGGATCTTGGGCGGGCCGGCATCAATTTTTGTTTATATTTTCCCATCTATAGGATTCGTCAAGGCCATCAACCCGAAAAATCTCCGGGTAGGGGCAGGCGCGGCCGGGCCAGCTGCCCCGAAGAGGACAAGATCTGCTGGATTTTGGCTGGATGGCGTGAGGCGGCGACCGAGGTGACCCGAGCGGTCGATCGGTCGGGCCGGACGCGACGAGGCCGACCGATCCGGCGACCGGAGGCGAAGCGAGCTAGCCCTGGAGCTCGATCTCGAGGGTCCAGACGCCGCGCCGCGTCTCACTCTCGAGCGCCGATTCGAGGGCGCGCAGGAACGCGACGCGACGCCATTCGATCGCCCCGAAGCGCGCGAGATGCTCCGTCCGCACCTGGCAGTCGACGAAATCGAAGCCCCACGCTTCGAGCTGACGCACGAGCGCGACGAAGGCGATCTTCGAGGCGTCTTCGACCTGCGCGAACATCGACTCGCCGAAGAAGGCACGGCCGAGCGAGACGCCATACAGCCCGCCGACGAGTCTGGGGGCGCCCGCTTCATCACGCTCCCAGGCCTCGACCGAATGGGCGAAGCCGAGGGCATGCAGGCGACAGTAGGCCTCGATCATGTCCCGCCCGATCCAGGTGCCCGGCTGCCCGGGCCGCTTCGCTTCGGCGCAGGCGCGAATGACATCGCCGAACGCGCGATCCATCGAGAGCGCGAACGGCCGCGCGCGGATCCGCTTGCGCAGGCTCCGGCCGACATGCAACGCATCCGGCAGCAACACCATGCGCGGATCGGGCGAGTACCAGAGGATCGGCGCCTCGTCGTACCAGGGGAAGACGCCCTGTGCATAGGCCGCGAGCAGCCGTTCGGGCGCGAGGTCCCCGCCGTAGGCGAGCAGCCCGCGCCGATCCGCGCGCCGCGGGTCGGGGAAGGGATGGGCGCGCACCAGCTCGTCGATCAGCGCGCGACCCGTGCGATTCATCGCGTCGCGAACCGCAGCGCGTCCTCGGGCCAGGGCGGCGCCGCCGCGATCGCCGGCAGGACGTGGTCGACGTGGTCGACGGCGTGCCACATCGCGAGGTGTTCCTCGCTCATGAAGCGCTCGCTCACGCTGCTCTGCAGGAGCGCGAACAGCGGATCATAGAAGCCCGACTGGTTCAGGATCACGATCGGCTTGCGGAAGAGCCCGAGGCGTTTCGAGGTCAGCGCCTCGAAGAGCTCCTCGAAGGTCCCCGAGCCGCCGGGCAGCGTGACGATCGCGTCGGCGATCCCGAGCATCTCGCGCTTGCGCTGCTGCATGTCGTCGACGAGGCGCAGCTCGCTGATCCCCGTATGCGCCCATTCCCGTTCGCGCATGAAGCGCGGGATGATGCCGACGACCCGCCCGCCTTCCTCGAGCGCGGCATTCGCGAGGGCCCCCATCGAGCCGACGGCGCCGCCACCGTACACGACCGTGTCGCCGGCGCGGGCGAGCGCGCGGCCGAGCGAGGCCGCCGCCGAATGGAATGCGGGGTCGCAGCTCCCGCTCGAGGCACAGAAGACGAGGACGTGGCGTCCCCGGTTGACGGCATCCGACATCGGCCGTAGGGTTGCGGCTCCAGGTTCGAACGCAAGGGGTTGATTTCAGGCGCTTGCAGACCCTCGGACCCGCCCATGGCCGCGCAGCGCAGCCGGGGCTCCCGCCGAGTTGCTAAGTGACCCCGTGACTGTCGGCTCCCGACCC
>CAZFKD010000256.1:0-6598 GCA_964519695.1 uncultured Spirochaetaceae bacterium | reverse complement strand
GCTGCATAGCCGGCCGCCGCGGAGCGCTCGTGATCCGGATAGACGTAGGCGATGTGCTCGTATTCGAGTGCGGCCTCCCGGAAGGACTCGTTCTCGAGCAGCAGATCGGCGAGGCGATGGTGGATCGCAGGTGTCTCGGGGGCGTCGGGGAACGACGCGAGAAAGCGCCGATACCACTCGGTGCCCTCGCCGAAGGCGGCCCTTCGCTCCTCGGGCGTCTCGGCCTGCTGGTAGAGCGCGTGGTAGTGGTTCGCGAGGTCCTCGAGGTTCTGCTTGAGGTAGGCGATGACCTCGGGAGACGCTGCGGGGTCGAAGTGCTGCCAGTATCCGGCGTCGAGCGCGTAGCGCGAGGCGAAGCTCTTCTTGGCTTCGAGAACGAGCTTCGGGAAGTCGCCGGCGCGATAGATCTCGATGACGCGCATGCCGAAGTGGGGCGACGAAGCATGCACGGGGTAGAGCGCGACGAAAGACTCGTAGGTATCCGCGGCATCCTGATAGCGGAGCTTCTCGAGGTAGAACTCGGCCAGATGGCGATAGACGCGATCTTCGTATGCGCGGGCGCCTGCAGCAGCGAAATACGAGCGGACGGCCTCGGCGCCGCCGAGATCCGAGAAGCAGAGGCTCATGACGCGATGGCTGTCGGCGATGCGCTGGGCGTCGGCTTCGTCGTGCTGCTGCTCGAAATCCCAGCCGGACTCGACCTTGTGGTCGAGCAGCCGGACGTAGCTGTCGAGCGCTTCCGGCAGGAGCATCTGCTTGTAGAAGGTCCAGCCGAGCTTGTAGAGGCCGAGCTCGTAGAAGTCCGAACGCGGGCCGTACGGGACGATCGCGGCGTAGGCCTTCTCGGCTTCGATGAATTTCTTGCGCGTGAAATAGTACTCGCCGCGACGGAACTGGATTTCGTCGAGATGCTGGGAGCGCGGATGTTTCTCGACCAGCAGGGCGGAGACGTCGATCGCTTCGTCGACGCGGCCGAGCTCGTCGAACGCCCGCGCCTTCTGATAGAGGACTTGATCGGCGTGGGGATAGTGCGGATAGGTCGCCAGGATCCGGTCGTAGAGGGCGAGCGCTTCGAGCGGTCCGGAGGGCGCTCCGGTCGCACTGCCCGGGATGTCGACTCCGTCCGTCCCGGTCGTGTAGGCGAACGCGCTCGGGCCGGCGGCTCGGGCCTCGAAGTCGCGCAGCGATTCGGTCGGGCTCGGATCGGCGGCGCGATCGTCGGTGTGTTCCCTTCGGGCCGGCGCGGACTTCGAGGGCGGGAGCAGGGCCGTGTTCGCATGGTCGCGGGTCGGCGTGCGGGCGGCCGACGCAGCCATTCCGGGCCGGGCGGCCGGGGCGTCGTTCGGGGCGGGCGGGACGGATTTTGGCGCGGGCTCTCCGCCGACGCCGTATTCCTTCTCGAGCTGCAGATCGGCGAGGCGTCGCATCGCCTCCGGCGTCAGCGCCGAGGTCGGGGCCTCCTCGAGGAACGCCCGGTAGCCGGCCATGGCCCGATCGATCCCGTCTGCGACCGTGACCTCTGCGAGATCCGGTTCGACGGCGCGCAGCCCGGCCAGCGTCTGGCGGTCGGGATTGGCCGAGCAGGCGAGGGCGCCGAGGGCGCCGAGCAGGAGTGCCCGGGGCGTCCGCCAGCGGTGCTGCGATCGCGGGTCCGGCGTCGAGCGCGCGGGCTTCATCGCGAGCCCCCCTTGGCCGCACGGTCGTAGCTGTCCGCGAACGCGAAGCGGGCCTGGTTCTGATAGGCGGCGAGCTGTTCACGGCGCGCGGCGAGGGCGGCGGTCGCGACCTCCTCGAGCCGCTCGCCCTGACGGCTCTTCAGGCCATCGATCTCGACGAGCGCGCGCTCGACCCGGATCCGCAGGTCGGCGATCCGCTCGTCATGGCCGACATGAGAATGCGTCGCTGCCTGACGGGCCCGGACGAAGCTGGCATAGCGCGCTTCGAGGGCGGCGACATCGCCCTCGAGCGCGATCAGATTCTCGTTCACGGCGGTGAGGCGCTCGTGATACTCGGACTCGAGACGCCAGACGAGCACGCCCTCGAGCCGGTCGATCCGGGCGCGCAGCTCGGAAGTCTGCGCGTCGTCCGCGCGATCGGCGAGCTGGTGGCGCAGCCGGGCGAGGGTCTGCAGATGACCATGCTCTTCGGCCGTGGCGAGGAGCTCGGGCGAAGGATCGCGCAGCATCCGCTCGAGGCGCCTGCGAAGATGCTCGCGCTGGGTGAGGCGGAGTCGCATCCGCGCGTCGAGCGTGCGGAACGCCTGGTCGATTTCCGGGAGCCGGGGTGCGTAGTAGGCCGAGCGAGCGGAGATCAGATCGTCGAATGCGTCGAGGCTGTTCGCGGCCCGCGCGAGCGTGCGTCTCAGATCCGTCAGGTCGAGGTAGTTCTGGAGGGCGGTCTGGAAGTCGTGTGACGCCATCAGCGAGACGAGATAAAAGGTCTCGGGCGACTCGGGCAGATCCCGGAGCCGCACGACCCAGTCCTTGTCCTGCTTGATCTCTTCGCGCTCGAGGGCCGCGAGGAAATTGCCGCGTTCGATGCTCCGGATCGAGGCGTCGAGCTTCTCGATCTCCGAGGCGAAGGACTCGACGGCCTCCTGATAGAGCACGGCGGCGCGTCCATGGACGTCGAGGCGGCTGTAGGCGTAGGGCAGGGCGAGCTTGGCTTCCTGGACGGCGGGATCGGTGGTGTCGCGGCGTGCGAGGACCGACCACGGGACGACCGCGCGCTCGAACTGCTCGATGTCGACCTCGGCCCAGCCCGCGTGCAGCAGCGCCTGATTCGAGAACGGGCCTTCGAGGCGGACGCGCTCGAGCGTGCTGCGTGCGCGATCGACCTGGTCGCCTTCGAAGAGGAGCGTGCCGAGCACGAGGTTCGCCTTGTCCCGGATCGCCTTCTCGTCGCGGTCGCTCGCGCCGATGCGTCCGGCGCGGTCGAGCTCGCGCGCGGCCTCCACGAGCTTTCCGCTCTCGAGCAGCGCGATTCCGAGGTTGTAGGCGGAGAAGCCTTCGAGGGAACGCGCGTCCTGGAGGCGCCGCAGGACGCGTGCCGCGTCCTCGGGGCGGCCTTGCGCCATCAAGACGTTCGCGCGCAGGAAATCGACGTCTTCCCGGATGCGATCCGGGATCTCGCCGCGCATCGAGTCGAGGACCGCCAGCGCGGTGTCGGGCTGGCTCTTCTCGAAATGGAGTCGCGCGAGGCGATAGGCGGCGTCGTTGCGGACCCGCTCGTCGACGTCGCCCTCCAGGACGGCGCGGATGGCGCGTCCGGCGCGCAGATGCATGCGGTACTCGAGCTCGAAATCCCCGACCGAGAACTCGGCGTCTTCGATCCAGGGATGCAGCGAGTCGAGCGGCCGCTCGTCGACGCCGTAGTGCTGCGCGAGCTCGGCGTCGAGCCGCTCGAGCGCATGGAACCATTCGCCCTGATGAGCGTGGAAGATCGCCTCGCCGAAGAACGGATCCTTCGGCGGGTCTTCCTCCGCTCGCGCGGCGAGAGGGAGGACCAGCGCGACGCCGGCGAGGACGCGAACGAGAGGTCGCGGCGCCATCGCCTACCAGTCCTCGATCGTGACCGTGGCGTTCGAGGTCGCGCTCCGGGCGAGCCGGACGCCGAGCTTCTTCGGGCCGACCTCCTTTCGGAAGTCGAAGCGTTCGACGACCTCGAAGGGCGTGTCGCCGCCCCGGCGACCGGCGATCGCGACCTCGAGCTGATGGCCACCGGAGGGCACGTTGCCGGTATGGATGCGCTGGACGCCGCCCTTGGCGAGGGCTTCGAGCTCCTTGTAGCTATAGATGTGGTGGGCCACGAGCTGGCCGTCGAGCGAGATCCGCGCCGAGTCGATCTCGAGCGGTTCGCCCTTTTCGAGGGAGACGAACACGGCGAGCTGGGTATCCGACGGATAGAGAAGCTTCTCTTCGAGATTGCCGAGCTCGGCCGCGATCGCGAGGGCGTCGGATTTGATCTCCTGAACCTGCTCGTCGAGGCTCTGGACCGGGGCGGCCGGCGCGGCCGCGGGCTCCGCGGCGGAAGGTGCGGCGGTCGATAGCCCGAGGATCGCGATGAGCCCGCCCAGGAGAGCCGCGGGGTGCCCTCGGAAGAAAGAACGAATCAACATGGGTGTTCCCTCCCTCACGCGTGGGTTATTCGACCCGACAACGTGTCGGGTTGAGGACTTTCATCACGAAAGACCCGGCGCGAACAGCGGACTCAGGGAGGGCACTGTTTCGCCCGGGGGGATCGGCGATCGCGACTCAGCGCGAAGGATCGCGGTTCACTGCGATCCGCTCGGAGGGGACCGCTCGGCGCGGGCCGAGCGGACTCGCGGAGGCGCCGGGCGATCGCTCACTGCCGGCGCGAGGGGAGATCCACCGGCCGAACCGATCAGCGGTCGGGCGCGGGCTCGAGCGCGCGAGTCTCCCAAGCCTCGGGGCCACGCCGCAGAAGAACGATCGGAATCTCCCGGGTCGTCCGGACCCGATAGATCCGGTAGGCGGGAATCGCGGCCTGGAGCTTCCGCCAGTATTCCATCCGCTGCTCGGCCGGCGCCGTCCGCCAGCCGACCTCGAATCGCTCGCCCGCTACCTGGACCCGGGCCGTGGGCTGGGACTGGAGGTTCAGCCACCAGGCGGGCGGATTCGGGGATCCCCCGTTGGACGCGACGACGACCAGATCCCCCTTGTCTTCGACGTAGGCGAGCGGGAGCGTTCGTGCACGTCCGGTCTTCCGGCCCGTCGTCGTCAACAGGAGCATCTGGATGCCGAGCAGGCGACCGCCAATGAGCCCGCGGGTGCCGCGATAGATCGCGCAATGCGCGCGGGTGAACACGATCCAGTTCGCCACGAATTCTTCCATTCGAGGTAGGGGTTCAGCGACGGCGGGGGGCGGCCGATGAGGCCGACACTAGCATCTGGAGGCCCTTCGATGTCCAACCGAATTCGTCGATCCATCGCCGCCACGACGGCTGCGCTGCTCCTGTCGGCTGCTGCCGCCACGCCCTCGCTGGCCGAATCGAATTTCCGGGACGACGCGGCCAATGCGTCGCCTGTTCTCGACGTGATGCTGCTGCGGCCGGTGGGCTTTCTGAGCCTCGTGGTCGGAGTCGGACTGATGGCGGCGCTGACGCCAGTGATTCTCGTCACGCGCCCGACCGAGATCGGCAAGCCCTTCGAGCAGCTGGTCGTCAAGCCCGCCCGCTTTCTCTGGGTCGATCCGATCGGCGGTCACTGATCCCGGGCGGCGTCGCCCGCCGCTGCGAGAACACCGATGCGCCGTCTCGCTCAGACGAGGCGGCGCATCGCCTGTTTCACGATCACGACCAGCATCGAGATCATCCCGCTGTAGATCATCCAGAGGTAGATCGTCTCGAGATGCGTCGAATAGCGCGGGACGCCCGGTCGATCCCTGACGGCCCAGCGCCGGAAACGGAGCCCCCCCGCATAATAGAGGGGTAGTCCGGCGGCGATCGGAATCCAGGTCCAGAGAGTCGAAGGTTCGAACGACATCGATCTGCTCATCGACTGCCGGCGCGCGCGCATCCATCGGGTGGAACCCTGATTCCGCGAGGCTTGCGCGCTCCTCGCCGGACGAGCCAGACTCCCCTTGCGCCTGCATGACCGCGACGGCCCGAGGTCGAAATGATGAGCACGACGGCTCCGCAGCGATGGCTCGAAGCGTTTCGCGCGCTCCGCGCGCTGATCCGGGATCCGGACGACACCTCGCAGGTCTTCCGGATCATCCGCGCCTTCTCGAGCGCCGCCGTCGATCGCCAGTTCGAGCGCTTCCGCCGGCTGCCCGACGGCCGGCAGATCCTGTCCCGGGACCGAACGCTGCTCGATCGACTCGGCGACCGGACTTCGCTCGAGCGACTGCCGCCGGGCTCGCTCGGGCGGGTCTACGCCGAGTTCACGCTCGCCGAATCGATCTCGCCGCAGGGGCTCGTCGACGCCTCGCTCGCGGCCCCCCCGGAGCCTGCGCAGACGAGCGCCGAGCGGATCCGGTTCGCCGAGCGCCTGAGGGACAGCCACGATCTCTGGCACGTCGTCACCGGCTATGGCCGCGATCTCGTGGGTGAGGCGGCACTGCTGGCCTTCACCTGGCATCAGACGGGCAATCGCGGCATCGGTCTGATCGTGCTCGCCGCCTGGTGGAAGGCGGGCCGGGATCTGCCGGGCGGTCGAGCGATGATTCGGGACGGTTATCGACGAGCGCGACGGGCCGTATGGCTGCCGGCCGTCGACTGGGAATCGCTGCTCGCGGAGCCCCTCGACGAGGTGCGCCATCGGCTGCGGATCGAGCCCGTCGGGCACGATGAGGTGGTGCGCTCTGCGGCCGCGCCGCGCCCCGCCTAACAGCAGCGGGCTCGCCGCGAATCGTCTCGAGAGCCCGGAATCGACCGGTGGCGCGATTGGCGCGGGCGGTGCCGAGCGCCGTCCGGCCGTGCGTCTTGCGTGCATCGGGCCTGTTTGCGCGGAAAGCACGGCCTCCCTTGCCCTGCTCCGATGGGGCGATTGTCCGTGCGACCAGCGCAGCCGCTCGCACGCGGGTCGCGGCCGGGCAGCGAGGCGGGCGTCTTCCGGGGAGAGGGCGGGTGGGGTGG
>CAZFKD010000255.1:0-6612 GCA_964519695.1 uncultured Spirochaetaceae bacterium | reverse complement strand
TGCCATTTCCGGCAGGCGTCGTGGTCGAGAACCTCGAGACCGACATGAACGGACGAGAGTCCGGCCAGGCCCGCGAAACGCCGGGAGAGTTCGAGAGCGTCGCGGCGAAGCGCAGGCGCGAACGGCAAGCCGTCGAGCTCGGGAAAGAGCGGACCGGATTCTCCCGCAAGATCCCGGGCGGGCTCGGCGCCCGCGCGCGAGATCGACACGCTCGCATGCGCCTCGAATGTCCCGAGCGAAGCGAGCATCTCTTCCGCGACGAAGAGCGATTCCGGCAGCTTGCGCGGCACCACGACGCTCTGGACGCCTGCCTCCCGGATCCCGTAAAGGCCGGAAAGATCATCGACATGAGTACAAGAGGAAGACATCGAGCTCCGCTTCGCGCTCGTCCGCGGCCGAGGATCGGCCGGGCGTGCAGCTCCCTGGCGAAGTGCCGTCAAGACATCGCGAGTTCCCGGCTGACTGCTGGGATTCGCGGGAGGCGTGGAGGGAACTGAAAGGCATCGAGCGGCACTCCCGCACGAGAGCGTTCGACCGAACGCTGGAGATTCAGCGATGTCCGAGCGGATGATCGGCGTCGCCGATCAGGCTCTCCATCTCGCCGCCGAGAGCGCCCCCTATCTTCTGCTCGGGTTCTTTCTCGCCGGCGTGCTCCACGAGTTCGTCCCGAGCGGGTGGATCGCGCGCCGACTCGGCAGAGAACGGGTCGGCGGGGTCTTTCTCGCTTCACTCGTCGGTCTTCCGCTTCCGCTCTGCTCCTGCGCCGTCGTCCCCACGGCCGATGCCCTGCATCAAAAAGGCGCCGGACGCAGCTCGACCCTCGCCTTCCTGATCTCGACGCCCGAGACGAGCGTCGAGTCGATCGCCCTGACCTGGGGGCTGTTCGGCGGCACGATGGCCTTCGTCCGACCCGTCGTCGCCATGCTGACCGCGATCGGTGCGGGCCTCGTATCCCTCGCGCTGGGCCCGAGCGCCGCCGTCCGGGGAGCAGCGGCCGAAGCGGGGTTCGGCAATGTCGAACCGCATGCCTGCGGCCATGCTCATGCGCAGATCCAAGGGGGGCGAGACTCGCTCGCTGCAAGCAGGGCGGATCGCGCCATCCAGGCGAACGACGATTTCTTCGTGCCCCGTGCTCGCCGCGCACTGCAGTTCGGCTTCGGGACCCTCTTCGACGATCTCTTCCCCTCGCTCCTCCTCGGCCTCGGATCGGCAGCGCTCGTCGCGGCCCTGCTCCCCGACGACTTACTGCCCTCCCTCCTCGGCGGCAGAAGTGGACTCCTGCCCCTGCTGCTCGTCGCCGTCTCGAGCGCCCCGCTCTATCTCTGCGCGAGCGCCGCCACGCCGCTCGCTGCCGCACTCGTGCTCAAGGGTCTCTCTCCCGGCGCCGCGCTCGTCCTCCTGCTCGTCGGACCCGCCACCAATCTGGCCACGATCGGGTTGGTGGCCCGGCGCTTCGGCGGCGGTCCGCTCTTCCTCTATCTCGGGATGGTGATCGCCATGGCGATCGGCGCCGGGTTGCTGATCGACAGCTTCGCCCGGACCTCGATCGAGCACGCGATTCGTGCGGGAACGATCGCGGCCCATGGCGAATCGATCGAGCCGATCCAAGCCGCGTCGCTCGCCATCTGCGCTCTCCTCGCCGTTCGTTCGACCGGTCGACGCATGGCTCGCTACCGATCATCGCCGCTGCACCGGACCGGATGCGACCTCGAATCGGTCCATCCGGCCCGGTGGTGATTCCGCACCCGGGCTCGAGTCCCGAAATGCGGCGCCGCGCTAGGCGCGCTCCGTTCTCCGGACGCTCGCGAGCCCCGCGAGACCGATGCCCATCAGGAGCGCCGTCCCCGGCTCCGGGACGACCTGGAACGCCAGCGTGAAGGTCCCAGAGTCCCCGAAGACGGCCGCGCCGCCCCCGGCTGTCCCGAGATCGAGCAGGCGGAAGGTCGCCGCGTAGCTCGCGACACCCGTCAGCGTCGTGAAGAAGACCGGGTCGAAGGCGAGCGAATCGCCGATTCCGATCGTCTCGATGCTCCCGACGCCGCCCCCGAAGAGCGTGTTGCCGAGAACGTCTCCGATCCCGAGCCCCGCGCTGAGCGAGACCAGCTCCAGGCCGATCTGCTGGATCCCGAGCGATCCATTCCACCTCCCGCCGGAGCTGTTGAAGAGGACTGAGTCCTCCGGATCCCCAGTGACGGCAAGCGCCGTGGTCGCCAGCATCCCGAGATCGCCGTACTCGAGATCCTGAACGTCGGTTCCGAGCCCGCTCACGTAGCGACCGGCGTATACGCCACTGCCAAGGGTCAGATTGAGTCCCGGAAGGCCGGTGAAGAGCTCGGGAATCGTGTTGTTCGCGTTGGTCGAGTTCACCGTCGGCGAGGCGGCCGAGCCGGAATAGCTGTAGGTCCCGATGCCGTGGTAGTGATCGCCGTGACCCAGCAGAAAGGTCAAGCGGCCCGCATTCGGCTCGGCGAGTCCTGCATACGTACCGGATGGAATCGTCGTCCTGCCGTCTACGCCGATGAAATAGGTGTTGTCGAGAGGCGCCGCGCCGGCGGTCGCCGCGACGAAGAGAGCCAATAGAAGCGTTGTGAATCGAAAGATCATGCCGAGCACCTCTGATTGGCAGCGCCCGGTCGGGCGCTGCGGTTCGGCGTGCAAGTGCCCCTCGAGCGCGTCGGGTTCCGAGCGCGCGTGTGCCCGTCACGTCCGAATGCCCCGAAGCCCCCTCGTCACCTTCAACCGCGACACCCAGCCTGACCACGCTCCTTCCTCCGCCGCAAGGCTCGGAAGACGAAGGGAACTCGTTAGGTATCACCGGCACTTTGAAGTCGCGGCGATCGCGCGCGCGAATCCGCGCCGATCCTCCGAGCCAACGAGCGCCCCAACGAACGGAAGCGAGAATCCAGAAGATGCAGCTGCAGAACGATTCATCCAGAAACCTCCGAAGCCTCCTCGAACGAAAGCCCCGAGCGATCGCCGCGACGACCGCGGTCGCCCTGCTCTTCGCATCCCCCCTCTCGGCCGCGACGATCTACGCGAGCGGCCAGCTGCTCATCCCCGGTGACCCCAGCATTCCCGTTGGACAGCCGGGCCACGACGACAGCCGTCAGAACTTCGTCTACGCGATCGAGACATCGACCGGCATCGCGACGCCGGTCTCACCCGCGACGACCGGTTTGCCCGCGGCGCTCGCCGGCTTCGGCCCGTCGAGCCTGCTCGGATTCAGCGGGGGCCAGCTCTCGCAGATCGAGCCGACCACGGGCGTCCGCACGCTCATCGGCGCGAACAACGGCCGGAGCTCCACCGGCTTCGACATCACGAGCGACGGCCGGGGCTTCATCCTGCCCTTCGACGGCCAGAGCGAGACCCAGCAGCTGCACGCCATCGACCTCTCGACTGGCGCCGCCAGCCCGATCGGATCGAGCAGCTCGGCCGTCGGAGACGCGCTCGATCTCGCGCTCGGACGCCCGCTCGGAACCGCAGAGCCGTTCGTCATCAGCCTCGGCTCGGTCGGGGACACCGTATACGGCATCGACCTCGACACGAACTCCCTCGTCGCGATCGACTCGATCCTCGGGTCGGCCTCCGTCGTCGGCTCGGTCGGGGCGGTCGGATCCGTCGGGGGCGGCGCCTACAGCGGATTCGCGACGCTCACGGGCGTCGACGAGAACGGCGATGGGCGCTTCGACGCGCTGTTCGGCGGCGTGAACTTCTTCGACGACGACGCGAACGCCGCGACGGCCTCGCTGCGCCTCGGCGGCGTCGCGCGATTCGACCTCGGCGACGGAACCTGGTCGCTCGTCGGAACCAATCCCGGCGTGATCTTCTTCGGCTTCGCCTCGAATCCGATCCCGGAGCCCACGACCGGACTGCTCGTCGGGCTCGGCCTCATGGGACTCGCTGCGAAGCGCCGCCCGGGGCGCTGAATCCGTTCGCGCGAACGCAGGCCCTTTCGATGATCGCCCTGCGCCGAAACGAGGGCCGAGCCGCTCGTTCGGCGCAGGGTTCATCCGCCTCGAGCGGCGTCGTCTGCGCTCGAATCTTCGTGGCCACCTGCGTGGTCGTGTTCGCAGAACACCTCCGAGAACGGGTGAGCCTCCACACCCCAGCTTTCGACCCTTTCGGGGAGCGCTCGATCGTCGAACAGACACTGCTCGAGCTGCGCGCGGATGCGCGCCTGGTCGAGGGACTGTCCGATGAAGACGATCTCCTGACCCCGATCGCCGTAGCGCGCATGCCAGCTCGGCTGGCGATCCGGTCGATCCTCGTCGGTCGAATCCCAATCCTCTCGCGGCACGGCCGCCCACCAATGGCCGGCAGGCCGAAACTCGCTCGCGCCGCCCGCTTGACTCCACTCGTAGGCGATTGCGGGGTTCTGGGCGATCCAGAAGAAGCCCTTGGATCGGAGCAAGCCGGGCCAGCTCGCATCGTCGTGGACATGGGCCCAGAGTTTGTCGGCGTCGAAGGGCCTCGGATCGCGGAAGACGAAGCTCGAGATCCCGTAGGCCTCCGTCTCCGGCACGTGCTCGCCCTCGAGCTCGCGCAGCCAGCCCGCCGACGCGGCGGCTTTCTCGTAGTCGAAGAGGCCGGTTTCGAGCACTGCCCCGAGCGGAACCCGTCCGCGCTCCGCTCCATGGATCCTCGCGCCCGGATTGAGCGCGCGCACGACCCCCTCGACGCGTTCCCGCGTCGCCTGATCGACCCGGTCGATCTTGTTCAGCACGATCACGTCGGCGAACTCGACCTGCTCGACGAGCAGATCCGTGACCGTTCGCTCGTCCGTCTCGTCGAGCGCGACGCCGCGCGTCCGGAGCGCATCGGCCTCTTGATAGTCGGAGAGGAAGCTCGCCGCATCCACGACGGTGACCATCGTATCGAGTCGGCAAAGGGCGGCGAGACTCCCGCCCTGCTCGTCTTCGAAGGTGAACGTCTGGGCGACCGGAACCGGTTCCGAGATCCCCGTCGACTCGATCAGGAGATAGTCGAATCGACGCTCGCGGGCGAGCCGGGCGACCTCTTCGAGCAGATCGTCCCGGAGCGTGCAGCAGATGCAGCCGTTCGACATCTCGACGAGCTTCTCTTCCGTCCGCGAGAGCGCGGCCCCGCCGCCGGCGACGAGCGCCGCGTCGATGTTGACGTCGCTCATGTCGTTGACGATCACCGCGACACGTCGGCCTTCGCGATTGTTGAGGATGCAATTGAGAAGCGTCGTCTTTCCGGCCCCGAGAAAACCCGAGAGCACGGTCACCGGAAGCCGATCGTCGCGGTCCATCGAATCGGACATCTTCTCCGCTCCTATCGAAACGCCGCATCGAGCATCGAAAACAGCTGAAAGAACGCCGGTCCGAGCGTCCAGACCAGCAGACTCGGAAGGAAGCCGACGAGGAGCGGCACGACGAGCTTCTCCGGTAGGGCCTCCGCCCGGGCGAGCGCACGCTCGCGGCGCGCCTGCCGCGCCTGCTTCGCCTCCGGGCGCAGCGTGGCTGCGAGGCTCGCGCCGGTCTCGTCCGCGTGGATCAACGCCGAGACGAACGTCGAGACGCTCTCGACGCCGATCCGCGTATCGAGCCGGCGCAGCGCGTCGCGACGTCGTTCGCCAGCGGAGAGCTCGACCTGAAAGATCCGCAGATCCTCGGCCAGCGGCCTTCGCTCGGGCTGCGCCCGCAGAACCTCGGCGAGCGCGGCCTCGAACCCGAGCCCCGCTTCGACGAGGGTCGCGAGCAGTTCGACGACGAGCGGGAGATCCTCGTCGATGCGGGTGACGCGGCGGGCGCGCTGCCGCGCGACGAGCGAGGCCGGCAAGCCCGCGACGGCGAGCCCGAGCAGCCACGGCGCGCCCTCGAAGAGCACGGCCAGCCCCGAACCGACCACGGGCAGCCCCCCGAAGACCTCGCCCGTGCGTCCGGCGATCCCGCTCGCGCGCAGCAGGGTCGTCGTCGCGACGCCGAGCGCCGCGAACGCGATGCAGAGCGCCACGAAGGTCGTCTCGGCACGCGACCCGCGATGCCCTGCACGCATCAGCCAGAGCGCGAGCCGACCCGGCGCTTCCCGGCCGTTCTCCGCCGCGGCGCGACTCGCCTCCGGCCGGTCCTCGCCGGCGAACAGCCGCGCCTCGACACGGGCGCGGCGGCGCCCGTCGCGCCAGAGCAGCGCGGCGACGAAGAGCAGCACGAGCGCCAGGATTCCGCCGATTCCCGTCGTCATCCGTCCCTCTCCCGCCTCATACACGCGTTCGAGTCAATCGCCAGATCCAGACGAGCGAGAGCCCCTGCAAGCCGAGCGCCGTCGCCACGAGCCCATCGCCCCAGGGCGAACGCAGGAAGCGCTCGAGGTTCGCGGGGTCGTTCGAATGGCTGAAGACGGCGATCGCAACCGTCGCGCCGATCAGCGTGAGCACGGACGACCGCGTCGGCGCGGACTGGGTCTGGATCCGGCGCGCGACATCGACCCGATCCTGCAGGGCCTCGCCGATCGAGCCGAGCGTGTTCTGGAGACTCCCGCCCGCATGCCACTGCGCGGTCAGGACGAGCGCGAAGAGCCGGAAGGATTCGAGCGGGACCTGCTCCCGAAGCCGCGCGAAGGCCCGGGCCGGCTCTTCGCCGAGGCGCAGAC
>CAZFKD010000254.1:0-6613 GCA_964519695.1 uncultured Spirochaetaceae bacterium | reverse complement strand
GTGCCATGCTTGGGACTCCCTCAGCTCTCTTCGCGCCGGACCTGACCGAGGTAGGTCACGGCGGATCGTGTATTCAGGATCTGCAGCGCGCGGTAGGCCCGAGCGGCGCCCTGCTGGGCGCGCTGGGACGGCGCACTCGCCTTGTCGCGGACATTGCCGAAGCTGATCGCGTCGGACGGGCAGGACTGCTGGCAGGCGGTCTTGACCGCTCCGTCCGCGATCGGCTTGCCCGCGTCCTTGGCCGGCTGCCGCGCGGTCTCGATCCGCTGTACGCAGAACGAGCACTTCTCCATCACGCCCTGGCCGCGGACGGTGACGTCCGGGTTGAGCATGAGGCCGAGCAGGCCCGGCCAGTTCTTGCGGCCGTAGTCGAAGTAGTTGAAGCGCCGGACCTTGTAGGTGCAGTTGTTGCCGCAGTAGCGCGTGCCGACGCAGCGGTTGTACACCATGCCGTTGATGCCTTCGTCGTTGTGGTACGTCGCGATGACCGGGCAGACGGCTTCGCAGGGCGCCGCGCCGCAGTGCTGGCAGAGCATCGGAAAATGGCGGACCTGGTTTCCGCCGAGCGTCTCGCCCCACGGAATCGGCCGCCGCTCCGAGTCGGCGCTCGCGTCGTCGTCCCCATCGCCGATGTATCGCTCGATGCGCAGCCAGCTCATCTCGCGACGCATCAGGGCCTGCTTCTCACCGACGATCGAGACGTTGTTCTCGACGTAGCACGCCGTGATGCAGGCGGAGCAGCCGGTGCACTTGTCGTTGTCGATCGTCATGCCCCAGCGATAGGGCTGATCGGGGTTGGCGTCGTAGGCGGCGTCGAACTCGAAGGGCGGGCCGGAGAAGTGGTGGCCGCCCGCGGCTTCGTGGCCCCCGCCTTCGGCGTTCGCCGCGCCTTCGGCCGCCGGCGCGGGCGTCGCGGCGAGGAAATGCGCGAGGCCGCCCGCCTGCGCGAGGTCGTGCAGATCGAACTCGGGCGCGAGGCCGCGCTTTCGCTGGTTGTCGGTCCACTGCGACAGCGCGAGCCGGCGATAACGGCCCGTCTTGGTCACCGTCGCCTTCGCCGAGAGGAAGGCCTGGCCACCCGCCTCGTCGGTCGCCGCCGGCAGCAGGTCGGCGAGGTTCACGCCGCGCGCGACGCCGGGCTGCGGCTGTTCGTCGCCGGCCATCGACGCATAATGGCCGACCGTATGGCCCTGGCCGATCGGGATCGCGATGACGTCGTCCGGGATGCCGCCGCGCGGGAAGACCGAGACGTCGACCGAGCCGGCCTCGGTCGCGATGGTCACGACATCTCCGAAGGTGAGGCCGAGCTCGTCGGCTTTGCTGTGGGAGAGCTCGACCCATGAGTTCCAGGAGAGCTTCGTGACCGGGTCGGGGATTTCCTGGTTCCAGGGCAGCGCCGCGCCGCGGCCGTCACCGTGGTAGGAGTGCGGGAACGCGACGAGGGTCAGGTCGCCGGAGCCCGCGAGCTTCGGCGCGCCGACGCGCACCCCGGAGAAACCTTCGACGAAGGAAACCGCTCGCGGCGGCATCTCGCCGAACTCGCCACCACGCGCGAGCGCATGGCGCCAGCTCGTCCCGGACCAGTTCGCCTCGACGACGCTCTTCCAGCTTCCGGCCGGCAGCGAGGCGACGCCCCCGGCACCGGTCGCGCGGGCCGCGGCGAGCAGCGTGTCGCCCAGCGCCTGGGTGTCGAAGATCGGCCGGATCGTCGGCTGCACGAGCGAGCGGATGCCCGGTCGCGGGCTCGCATCGCCCCAGCTCTCCATCGGCGTATGGTCGGGCAGCAGCAGATTCGCGCGCTCGGTCGTCTCGTCCGCCAGCGGCGCGAACGCGACCACGAGTTCGACCTTCTCGAGCGCTTCGCGGAAGCCCAGCGCCGTCGGTAGCGAATAGACGGGATTCAGGTCGTGGATCAGCAGGCATTCGACCTGCCCGGCGTTCATCTTCTCGATCAGCGCCTTCACGTCGGCGAGGCTCGCCGACCGCTTCGCATCGGTCGCGGGGTACTGGACCGCGGTTCCGATCGCACCGACCGCCGCGTTCAGCAGCAGCACGGCCGCCGCGTCGCTCCGGCCCGAGGTCGTCGAAGCTGCCACGCCCGGCGGAAGAGCGACGGCGCGGCGCGCCCCCGCAAGCTTCGCAGCGAGCTTGTCGAAGAGCGCCGCATCGATGCCGGCCGCCGCGATCGCCGCGGCCTTGCTGCCCGCGCTCGCGAGCGCGGCGATCGTCGCATTGCCCCGGGCGTTCGCGACCGCCTGCGCGAGGGCGAGCGCGAGCACGCCTTCGCTGCCCGGCTTCGCCGGCACCCAGATGTCCGAGTTCGACGCCGTCAGGTTCTGCCGCGGCGAGATCGCGATGACGCGCGTCCCGCCGTTTGCATGGGCCGCGACGTCGCGACCGGCCGCGAGCTGGCGTGCGTGCTCGACGGGCGATCGGCCCGTATCGAGGACGTCGGAGCCGAAGTCGACGACGAGATCCGCGCCCGTGAGATCGAAGACCGGCACGGCGTAGGCGCCGAAGAGCTGGCGGCTCGCCTCGAGCAGCGCGTGGTCGCCGAAGGGCTCGTAGGTCAGGCGGCCCGCGATCCCGGTCGCCTGCGTGATCTGGTCGAGCAGGCCGTCGAGCGAGGGGCCGACCGGACCGCCGAGGATCCACGTCTTGCCCGCTGCGCTGCCGAGCTTCGCCGCGAGCTTCGCCTTCGCGTCGTCCCAGGCGATCGGCTGGAGCGAGCCGTCGCCGCTGCGGGTCGCCGGGCCTGCGATGCGATCGGGATGATAGGTCCGGCCGAGGCTCGCCTGGCCGCGGGCGCAGAGGCGTCCCTGGTTGATCGGATGCTCGGGATTGCCCTCGAGCTTGATCGGACGGCCTTCGCGGGTCTTGACGTGCAGACCGCAGCCCACCGAACACTCGCGGCAGGTCGAGGCGTAGTCGACCGCGATGCCCGGCGTGATCGTCTCCGGCTGGATGACGTACGGGATCAGCTTCTCGGCGGGATCACTGCAGCCGGCAGCAGCAGCCGCACCGGCAGAGAGACCCACGATCTTGAGGAACTCACGACGATCGAGTTCGGACATGCGTTTCCATGGCTCCTAGGAGAAATGACCCTAGTAGTGGCACTTGAGGCAGTCCTGCGACGCCTGCTGGTTGTTCTCTCGGTGGCAGCTGATGCACCAGCCCATCTCGAGCTTCGCGACCGGCACCAGGTATCCCATCTTCGTATCGGGCACGAGATAGAGCTTGTCGATCTCCTGCACCGCGCCGTGGCAGGTCTGGCACTCCACGCCTGCCTTGACGTGGCGGTTGTGGCGGAACTGGACGTGCTCGGGAAGCCGGTGGATCTGGACCCATTCGATCGGCTTCTTCTCTTCCCAGTGCTGCTTCAGGATCTTGATGCCTTCGATCTCGTCGTACTCGGTCGGGAACTGCGAATGGCAGCCCATGCAGAGCTCGACCGACGGGACGCCGGCGGCCTGCGACTTGTCCGTGTTCGAATGGCAATAGAGGCATTCGATCTCGAACTCGCCCGAATGATGCTTGTGGCTGAAGGGGATCGGCTGCTTCGGACCGGGCGCTTCGGGATCCCACGCGTCGATGGCCGACTGGCAGGCGCTCGCCGACGGCCATTGCTTGTCGAACTCGGCGGGGATCTCGATCTCGAGGGCGGGGTTCTCCGACTTGAGCGCCTTCAGGCGATGCGCATCGCAGACGCCGGTGGCGACCTGGACATCGGCGGCACCGCTCGGGGCAGCATTCGCCGCGCCTTCGCCCGGCGTCGGCCAGCCGGACCAGAAGAGGACGGCTGTCGCCAGGCCGGCGGTCAGCAGCCCGAAGCAGAGCGATCCGGCCCGCCAGGCGCGCGATTCGGCGCGGCGCGGGGAAGGATCACGGCGATGGCGATCGGTTCGGGAATCGAGCGGGGACTCGGGCATCGATTCGTGCGATTCGTGCATAGACGAGACGCGGCCTCTCCGCACGCGACACGGACCCCTCGATCTTTCGATCGTCGAGCTCGCGGCGCGCGGTGCGTGGACTCCCGGGCCGAATCGTCTTGCCATCGAACCGGGTTCGACTTGCGGCGGTGCTTCGGCGCAGGAGGCGGTTTCGGCGCGGAGTATGGTGGCCGAGCGTGCAACGAGCGCGCAGCGAATGGTTGCAGGCGAGGACCCGAGCGCGGCCCGGGCTTCGACCCGAATCGAATCCGCCCCGATCCGGCCGACGCTGCTCGCTCGAAAATTCCTGAACGCGAGTTCGCCTCATCCCGCGCCGGATCGCCCACACACGCGAGGCGGGCCCCGAATGCAGCTGATACGCTGCCGCGTCGACTGCGAGGGGCGCGCGCTCACGCGCGCGAACGCAGCGCTTCGCGACTCCGAGGCGCGCATCAGCAGGACGAGTGAGCGAGGAGGGAGAGAGCGCCATGATCGATTTCGAGCCGAGTGAAGAGCAGGCGCTCATCATCGAGACCGTGCATCAATTCGCGGAGAACGAGGTCCGTCCGCGGAGTCGGGAGACGGACGAGTCCGGCCGGCCGCCGGCGGCCGTGCTCGCCGCGGCCCACGAGCTCGGCCTCGTCGCGAACGGCCTGCCCGAGTCGGACGGCGGCGGCGGCGCGCGCTCCGCTCTCGCCGGCGCGCTGATCGCGGAAGAGCTCGGCTGGGGGGACATGTCCCTCGCCTTCGCCATCCTCTCGCCTTCGCTCGTCGGATTTCCCGTCGCCGACCATGGCTCGGCCGAGCTGCGCAAGCAGGTCCTGCCCGGCCTGCTCGGCCCCGAATTCGTTCCCGGCTCCCTCGCGATCGTCGAGCCCCGCTTCGATTTCGACGTCTACCACCCCCATACGCGCGCGAAGCGCGACGGCGACGCCTGGATCCTCGACGGCCAGAAATGCCTGGTGCCGTGGCTCGACGGCGGTCGTCATGTCGTCGTCGTCGCCGCCGAGAACGACGGGCTCGCGGCCTTCGCCCTGCCGCGCGACACGAAAGGCCTCGTCGCCACGCCCGAGCAGAACCTCGGCCTCTGCGGTCTGCCGACGGTCGAGCTGGCGCTCGAGAGCGTGCGCGCGCCCGCTGTGTCGCGCCTCGATGCTTCCGACGCCGATTTGCGTCGCCTGATCGAACGCGGCCGCATCGCGATCGCCGCGACCGCGGTCGGTACCGCGCGCGCCGCCTTCGAGGTCTCGCGCGACTACGCCAAGCAGCGCGAGACCTTCGGCCAGCCGATCGCGACGCGACAGGCGATCGCCTTCAAGCTCGCCGACATGGCGATCGAGATCGACGGCGCGCGACTGCTCGTCTGGGAGGCCGCCGCCGCGATCGATCGCGGCGACGATGCGGCCCGGCTCGTTCGCCTCGCCCAGGACCAGACGGCGCGCGTCGGTCTCGCCGTCGCCGACTCGGCCGTCCAGATCTTCGGCGGCCACGGCTACATCCGCGACTACCTCCCCGAGATGCATCTGCGCAACCTCGCGGGGCTGGGCGCGTTCGAAGGGCTCGCGCTCGTCTGAAGCGCGGCGTCGAGTCCGAGGGGTCACGACATGACGGATCGCCTCATCGCGCTCGCGCGCCGGATCGAACGCCAACCCTGGAATCGTCCGCGCACGGACAAGGCCTGGGTCTTGAACGCCATGTGGAACCAGATCCAGCTCTCCAAGGAGATCCGCCGAGTCCCCGATGACCGCGAGCGCTAGTGGCTTTGCGAGCGCGAACCCCCCGCCGCCGACTCGGAGTACCGCCCCGCCACCTCCACAGCGCTCCGATGCTTCTCTATCTTCAAGGGGCGCCGCAGCGATCCCCGCCCCTCCGAATCCATCGCCGCACGGATTCATGCATCCGACACGAGGAGACCACCATGCCGATCAGCTTCGAACCCGCCGAGGGCAGCCTCGTCGCCCAGGCGCATTACCGAAAGGTCGCCCTCGAGCAGATGCGTCCGATCTCCCGCCGCTACGACGACGAAGAGCACGCGCTGCCGCGCGAGTGGGTCGACTACTGGTGGAACGAGGGGCGCTGGGGGGCGAAGGGCGCGCCCGCCGCGAACGACGGCTTCATCACCGTCTGCCTCCAGGCCGAGCAGCTCTGCTGGGGCGACGCCGGCCTCTATCTGCGCATGCCGACGCCCGCCCTCGGCGGCTCGGCCGTCGGCGCCGCCGGCACGAAGGAGCAGCAGGCGAAGTTCATGGCCGGCTTCCGCGAGCTCGAAGGCCAGCCCATCTGGGGCGCCATGGCGATCACCGAGCCCCAGGCCGGCTCCGACGCCGCCGCGATCGAGACGACCGCCGAGCTCGATCCCGCGACCGACGAGTGGATCCTGAACGGCACCAAGATCTTCTGCACCGCCGGCGAAGGCGCCTCGACGGCGCCCGGCGGCTTCGTCGTCGTCTGGGCGACGCTCGACAAGAGCGCGGGCCGCGCCGCGATCAAGTCGTTCGTCGTGCCGGCCGGCACGCCCGGCATGCACTTGATCGGCTGCGAGAAGAAGCTCGGCATCCGCGCCTCCGACACCGCGACGCTCCGCTTCGAGAACTGCCGCGTGCCGAAGGACAACCTGCTCGGCCGCGCCGAGGTCAAGAAGCAGGACCCGACGAAGACGGGGGACTCATCAGCGAACAAGGGCT
>CAZFKD010000253.1:0-6618 GCA_964519695.1 uncultured Spirochaetaceae bacterium | reverse complement strand
GAGACCGGCTGCGAATCCGCAGACCACGAGCAGCACGGAGAGAGCGTCGATCCGGCGCAAGGCCGCCGCGAGGCGCCCTTCCCCTTGCGATCGATCCGGCACCCTCGCCTCGCCGTCCCGCCCGGCCGCGATGCCCCCCGCTCCGGCGAAGACCCAGGGGGCGGCGGGGGAGTCGGCCAGGCGGAGCGCCGCGCGGCGCGCCGTGATCCGATCCGAGAGCCAGAATCCGATCAGCACCAACGATCCGAAGAGCCCGAGGGCGCCGAGCAGCGCGGTCATGCGCCGGGCGAGCGGGGGAGCCGGCAGGATCGTCGCCGGCGCGCTCGCGCCCCCGCCGCGAGCCCGCCGATGCCGGCGAGCAGCAGGGCCGACGAGGCAGGCTCGGGCGCTTCGATCGGATTCGTCGGATGCAGACAGCCCGGATCGTTCGGAAAATCGATCAGCCCGTCGCCATCGTTGTCGATGCCGTCGTCGCATTCGGCGAGCGCACCGCGTTCGGACATGTCGCCCGGCCCGTCGCAGCCGGGGTCTCCGCCGGCGAAGTCGATCAGTCCGTCCTTGTCGTTGTCGATGCCGTCGCTGCAGAGTGGAAGCACCAGGCTCGACTCGACTGCCAGAGTCGCGGCGCTCTGGGCGGCGAGCCCGCCCGCGAAGGCCTCGACGCCGACGAAGACCGGAACCCACTCGGCATAAGGCGCATACGCGACTTCGAGCAGCATCAGGTAGACGCCGTCTTCGGGTCCGGCCGGCGGGAGCGCGCCGTTGTCGGGCAGCAGCAGGTATTTGAGATGTTCGTGCAGCGAGCCCGAGGCGAGCGTCGTTCCGATCACGAAGCCGTCGATCGGCGCGCCCCCGCCGTCGACGGTCGCGGAGAAGGTCGGATTCGCCAGCGAGCCGCGCACGATCCGGATCCCTTCGTCGGGATCGGGCGTCGGCCCCCAGCTGACCGCCCCGTTCCCGTCCCAGAAGCTGAGATTGCGTCCCGCGAGCTCGGGCATCGTGGTCGCGGGCGGTACGAGGACGTTGAAGCGCAGGGCTTGACCGCCCGGGACGCGAAGCAGATCCACGGGATTCAGCGCCGTCGCCGACGTGATCGAGACGAAGCCGGGATTCTCGCTGAGGAGCGAATTCCCGCTGATCGAGACGCCGCGCACGAAGACCCGCTTGTCGACGGCGATCGCCTCAGCGAGCAGCAGGTCGAAATCGAAGCCGTGGACGCTCATTCGACCGTCGGCCGCATTCTCCTGGACCGCGACGTCGAGATGGATGCCCTGCGCGAACGCGCCTCCCGCCGACAGCCCCTCCATCGCCCCGGCCAGGACCAACGCCGCGACCCGGAACCGGCTTCGCCGGATCGATCCGATCGACTCCACGCTCCGCTGGAACGATCCGCGGGAACCTTGCTGCACGCCGCGCCACCTCTTTCATCCGGGATCGCGACCCATTCGCCGCGCATCCCATGGGCTCACGTTCCATGCCCCGCCCGCGACTCGCGCAATTCGCCCGTGCGATCCGCGCGAACGCTGCGGGGGCGATGAGGGCGCCGGCCCTCCACGACCGGCGCCCCGAGTCGTCGCTCTCAGGCTCGAAGAGCCGCCGTGCGACGCCCCACCCGATTGAGCCCAGCGAGCCCGAGCGCCATCAGGAGAGCCGTCGACGGCTCCGGCACGAGCGTCGCATTGACATAACCGATCGCCGCTTCGATCTGCTCCTCGATCTCGAAGTTGAACAGCTCCTGCAGCTCGGAGCAGCTCTCCGTCTCCTCGCAGAGATCGAGGGTCCCGAAGACGATCCAGAACGGATTCGAAGGCGAATCGAATCCCGATACGTTCGCGCGGCCATAAGCGAGGTACACGCCCGGCGTCGCCGCTCCGAGGTCGTAGTCGGGATGATCATCGATGAACCCCGTCGCCGAGGTCGCCCCGAGATCCACGCCCAGCACCGAGGTCGATCCGCCGAGCGAGCCAAAAACGGTGGCACCCGTGGAAAGCGTGAGGGTTTCGCCGTTCGGCGTCGCCCCGAAGACCGAGCCATCCCAGTAGGCGAGCGAGATGTTCAGCGTCGGCTCGACGAGGAAGTCGATCGTGACGTTCGCGCTGCCGGGGAGATTCGTATTCCCGCCGCCGAGCACGCCGGCGTTGGCATCCGATACGCTGAAGAAGCCGGGGTCCGCACCGGTGAAGGTGGGCGATCCCAGAAGCGTGTCCCCGAACAGCTCGCCCTCGATGACGACGTTGCCGAGCTCGGGGGCGAGTTCGTCGACGTCGATCGCGCCCGCCCGGAGCGAGCCCGTTTCGTCGCCGTAGAGGAGCACGTCGAAATGCGCCTCCTGCGCCCCCGCCATCGCCGCCGACAGGGCGACGAGGCCGATCGCCGTGACGAACCCCGCGCCTCGCCTTGCCCGCAGCGCCAGACGCCGCCGATCCTGATTTCCGTAGAACATGCCGAACTCCTTCACTTTACTTCCCGAGCTGCTTCTGCAGAGACACGACCATCGCCTCGCCTCGACCGTTCCCACGCGGCGGTCCCCGAGACGGCACCACGACGGCCGAGGGTCTTCGACGAAGGCCCCTCGTGATCCATGTGCCGGTCGGGCGAACCGAGTTCCCCGCCGACGCCCGAAGAGCCGGAAGCGTCGATCCGTTTGCAGCGCGAGCGGGGATCGGTTAGTCGTAGGCTGCGAAAGTCGGATGGAGCCCCCGACCCGGCCAGGACGAGAACCGTGCCCGATCCCTCCCGCTCAGCGCCCCGCATCTCGATCGCCGGCCCCTGGCCTGGCGCTTCGCGTCGCGGTTTCGCGCTGTTCGGTCTGCTGCTGGCGGTCGCCTTCACGGGCCAGACGAGCGTCCTCTCGGTCCACGGCCACGCGCTCGATGCCGGCGGCCCTGGCGCAGAATTCCTCGACGAACGCCGCGGCGACGAGCTGCCGGCGACGGGCGTCCAGGGCGAGCCCTGCCTTTCCTGCGAGATCGCTCGGCGCGTACAAGCAGAGCAGGTCCACGACCTCCCCCTGGAGTTCGCAGGCCGCGCCGATCCGGCGTGTGCTGCGCCGCAGACGCTGGCCGCGCGCGCGCCGAACGCCGTCGAGCGTTCCAGCGCTTCGCCGCGCGCCCCGCCGGTCGAACGACCGATCTCCGTCTGATTCCAACTCCGTCATCCGCTCGATCGATGCTGCTCGCGGCGCGAGGGGTCGGCCCGCACGCATCCGTGCGCGCTGGCTCTTCGTCCCGGACCCGGTAGCCGCTCGCTCGATCCGACACTTCGAACCGCGCGCTGTATGCGCGGGTTCGTCGGGAGGCGACGACATGTCTGCACCTTCCCCCGCCCGCCTCTTCGCGGCGCCCGACCAACGTCCGCCTGGCTCGCCGCCGCCCGTTCGGCCGCCGCGACGCGAGCCGCGAACGGCTCCGCACCCGCGCGAAGCGAAGCTCGAGCATCTCGACGTCGGCACGATCGTCGAGCCGCATCTAGCGCTGCTCAAACGCGTGGCGCTGCGCATCCTCGGCTGTCCCGAGCAGGCGCAGGACGCGGTGCAGGACGCGATCTGCGCGCTCTGGCAAGTGCATGGTCGCCCGGTCGAGATCCGCGGCTGGCTGGTCCGGACCGTCGTCCACCGCAGCCTGCATCGCCGCCGCAGCGAGGGACGGCGGAGGAGATGGGAAGAGCAGGCCGCCCTCGACCAGGATGCGGATTGTCCGATCTGCAATCCCGAGGACGAGATCGCGCGGCGCGAAACCCTGCGCGCCCTCGAGTCCGCGCTGGAAAATCTCTCGAGCGAGCACCGCGTCGTGCTCGCCCTGCGTGCGGCGGGACTCGAATACGAGGAGATCGCCGCCGAGCTCGACCTCCCGGTCGGAACGATCCGCTCGCGGCTGAATCGGGCGCGCCGCGCGCTGCGCGACCAGATGGGCGAGGACGAAGCCCAATGGGCTTGATGCGTATGGCCGTGACGCCCCTGTTGCAGGACGCCTTCATGGCGGTGATCGCCGCCGCGGTCCTCGTCGGCTCCGCCGCCGTCGGCCGAGCCGAGCCGGCGGTGCAGCTCACGCTCGGGGAGAACCGGCGCCTCGAGCTGGTGCAGGAGGTGGTCCGGCTCGCTGTCGGGGATCCCGACATCGCGTCGGTGCAGATCGTGTCGAGCCGCGAGCTGCTGCTGCTCGGGCGACGGGCCGGGCGCACGAACCTGATCCTCTGGACCGCCGACGGCGGAGCGCAGGAGCGCGCCCTTCGCGTCGACCGCGATCTTTCGCTGCTCGCCCAGGCGATCCGCGACGTCCATCCCGACATCGCCGTCGTCTCCGCGCCGGATCGCGACGCGGTCGTCCTGCGCGGCGTCGTCCCCGATGCGCATTATTCGCAGGCCGCCGAGGCGGTCGCCCGTGCCTATCTACGCGGCTCGTCGAGCGACCGCCAACGGGGCGCAGGCCTGATCGTCGGGGGCGAGCGCTCCGCGGCGGGTGGCGATCTCGGAGCCGGATCCGGCGAGGACGCGCGCGCTGCGATCGGCGACCCGCCGGGCGAAGCCGGCTGGGACGGCGGCGACGACGACGGACGACCCGATGGCGCGGCAGACGAAGCGGATCCGTTCCGACTGCCGGAGCCGGGCGGCCCCGGCGACGCCCAGCTGATCAATCTGATCCGCGTCGAGAATCTGCCGCCGCCGATCGAGCAGCGCCTGCGCGACGCCCTCACGGCCGCGGGCGGCGACGCGATCCGCGTTCGGCGCATCAGCTCCGGCTCCCTCGAGAGCGATGCCCGGGACACTTTCGTGCTCGAGGGCGAGATCGAAGACCAGACCGCGCTCGTGCGCGCGCTGATCACGGCCGCCCGCGTGCTCGATCCCGACGCCACTGCCGATCAGATTCGCGTCGTCGCCGACGAGGCCGGTGCGCTCGAGGGCCGACGCAACGCAGCAGGCGGGGGCGGCGGAGGGGGCGGCGGAGGCCTCGGCGGAACGTCGATCTCCGGAGGCGGCTCGCTCGGCGGCGGCGCGAACGTCGGCCGCAACAACCTCGCCGCGAACGTGGGACGCGCCAAGGCCCTCTCCCTCGCCGGCGGACAGCTGCTCTCGTTCGTGACGGTGAAGCGTCTGCCGCAGGTGCGGATCGAGGCGCGTCTCTACGAGGTCAACCGCTCCCGCCTTCGGCGCTGGTCCCCGAACCTGAGCGTATTGATCGGCAATACCGAGAACGTTCGCCTGCTCCCCTCCGTCACTTCGCGCCTGCTGCAGGGCGACAGCACCGGCTCTCCCCGCATCTCGAAGGACGAGATCCAGGGCGCGCTCTCGCTCCTTTCGGGCGGCGCGATCGGCGGGCTGCAATACGTCGGCGATCTCTTCGCGGTCGACCTCGCCCTCGACCTGCTCGAGCAGGAGAGCATCGCGCGAGCGCTCGCGCGCCCCTCCCTCTCCGTCCTTTCGGGCGAGATCGCGACCTTCAACGCCGGCGGCCAGATCCCCATCGCCGTCACCGTCAATACGACGACGAGCGCCGCCGCCGGAACCCAGCTCTCCTCGACGGTCTTCGCGGATTTCGGCGGGCAGGTCGCCGTCCGGCCGCTCGTCGGCGACGACGACATGATCACCCTCGACGTGACGCCGACGATCTCCCAACCGGATTTCGATCTGACCGCCGACCTCGTCGACTCGACCGGGAGCGAGCAGGCGACGACCGCCTTCCAGACCCGCGCCCTGCGGACGACGACCCGCCTGCGCGATGGCCAGAGCTTCGTCGTCGGCGGCCTGCTGCAGACCACGACGGGCCGCGGAAGCGACTTCACACCGGGGCTCCACCAGGTCCCCGGTCTCGGCTGGCTCGCGAAATCCCGCGACGACCAGCGCGACGAACTCGACTTCGTGGTCGTCGTCAGCCCGTCGATCGTCTACGAGCCCGATCCGCGCGCCTCGCTCTGGGCCTTTCCCGACGCGTCGGAGCTATTGGCCCAGCGGCGAGAAAAAAATGGCCGCACCGGGGAACTCGAAGCGCGCGGCCGGCAATAAGGGTCGGTGCCTTTTGCCCGATCGACTGCCGCGAGGATCGTCGCGTCGGCTCGGGAGATCGGTACCCGCCGTTTCCGGCGGCTCTCCAAAACCAGTCAGGGAGGACTCCAGCATGCGTTCCACCGCTTCGAACCGCTCGAACCACCGCGACCGCCGACGCCGGGGCGCGGCGCTCGCCGAATACGGTCTGCTCGTCGCCGGTCTCGCGCTCTCGTCGATGGTCGCGGTCTCCGTGCTCGGCGGGAAGGTCGGCGGGATGATCGCCGCCGTCGCGACCCTGCTGCCCGGCGCTTCGGCCGAGGACAACGCGCCCGTGCAGGTCGGCCAATTAATCAAGACCCGAACGGCCGACTCAAACGGCGACGGGGTATTCGAGATTGGGATCGACCCCCAGGCGCTTGAGCAGAACGCCCAGCGCCCGACCAACCGGATGGGCGATGCGCTCAACATGCAGGGCCACGAAGTCGGTCATCTCTACCAGCTCGGGGATCGTTCTCTCCACAACTGACGGACGTGCCGCCCGCACGCGCCGGACCGCGGCTTCGGCTGCGGCTCGGCGCGCCGGCCGGCGGCGAGGCCGATTCGTGACGACGCAACATCGCAGCGCGGGGCAGACAAGG
>CAZFKD010000252.1:4164-6638 GCA_964519695.1 uncultured Spirochaetaceae bacterium | reverse complement strand
CCCAGTCGACGCAAGCGAGCCCCGCCACGAGCTCCATGCGCGCTGCCGCCTTCCGGATCGGTCGACCGGCCCCTTTCGCCCGCCGCACGCTCGCGTCGGAGTTCACGGCGACGATCAGCCGATCGCCGAGTCCGCGCGCCTGCTCGAGGCTGCGCAGATGGCCGCGATGGAGCAGGTCGAAGCAGCCGTTGGTGAAGACGATCCGCAGGCCGTCCCGGCGCGCACGGGCGACGCGCCAGGCGAGGGCTTCGAGCGACAGGATCTTGGTGCGGGCGCGGATCGGCTTCATTCGTCCTTCCGATCCTCATCGGCGTCCCGTCTGTCGTCCCGGTTGAAGAGGTACTGCAGCACCTTCATCGGCGCCTTGATCGCACTCGGTACCGCCGTCAGGAAGGTCGCGAGCGGCAGCGCCTCGACCGCCGGCTCGCGGATCGCGCCATCGACCTTGAAGTAGGCGCCGATGAGCCCGCGCTCGGAACCGGGCAGCAGCGAGCGCAGGATCGGCACGTTCGAGAGGATCTCGTTGGGCGCCCGGAACAGGAAAATGCCGACGACGGCCCGGATCTCGACCGGGCGCGGATTGGTGTCGATGCGCGCCTTCGCATAGACGCGCAGCGGCCCCTCGATCTCGAAGTCCTGGGAGTCGAGGCGGCCGTGCTGGAGGTCGATCGTGGCGCTCATCGTGTCGAATCCGATCTCGTCTTCGTTCGCGAAGGGGTTGTAGCCCTCGGTCGCGCGCGAGAGTCGCAGCAGGAGCGGGACGTCGAGAGAGACTCGGCCCTTCTTCGCGTTGGCCCGGATGCGGCCGTCGAGCTCCGCGACGAACGTCGCATCCGGACGGACGCGGCCCGCGAGCTTTCCGGTGGCGGCGACGTCGCCTTTGATCAGCTTCGCCGGGAGTGCGATGAACTCCGAGAGGGACTCGAACCGCCCGTCGGTGAGCGCGAAGGAGAGATCGAGTCCCACCGTATCCGGATCTTCGATCCCGACGACGCCGCGGGTCTCGATCGTGCCCTGCGGCGCGAGCGCGATCTCGACCTCGCGGGCGACCAGATCGGCGCCGTCGAGATGGAAATAGCCGTTCGCCTTCGCGAACGGCAGCCGCGGACGGGGGCGGAATTCCATCTCGATCCGGCCCGTTCCCCAGCGCGCTGCGGGCCAGGGGGCCTGCGAAGCGGTCGCGCGCTCGGGCCGGTCGACGCGCACCGCCGGCGTCGCCGCGGCCTCGACCGGAGTCGTCCGGGGCTCGTTGGCGGTCGTGGGCTCGGAGAAGACGAGATCGGCCTCGATCTGGCCCTCGCCGGGCTCGCTGGACCAGACGACTTCGCCCGCGACACTCGCGCCGCCGAGCAGGCCCTCGCGGATCCCGATCTGGACCCCGCGCCGGACCGGGACGACGAGCACCTGCGCCGCGGTGAGGGGCCAGCGGAGCAGCGGATGCTCGAGACGCTCGATCTCCAGGCCGATCGCCTTGACCGGCGGAAGCGCGTTCGGATCGCGCGGACGCAGGATGCGCGCGAGCGGACGGAGCCCGGGCAGGGGCGGCGGCGTCGCGCGGATCGGCTCTGCGCGGCGGGTCGCGCGCACGAGATGGGAGACGCCCTCGATCGAGAGATCCATCACCGGCAGCAGCGTGTCGCGGTAGCGCCCCCGCGTCTTGCGCAGCACCAGCTTGTCGCCGATCCACTCGACTTCGCCGGCGAGATCTCGCAGCTCGCTCCTGGTCTCGCTCTTGCTCTCGGAATCGGAGGCGGATGAGACGGCGAGCTGGTCGAAGCGGCCGGCGAACAGGAAGCCCTCCGGCAGGTCCCGGTCGGGTCCTCGCCAGAGAACTTGCCAGTCGCGCAGGGTCGCCGTGCCCGAGGCCTCGATCTGCTGGATGCGTCCGGACTCGACGCGCTCGATCAGCCGGTACAACGAACGCGCCGTCGCGAACTCGCTCTCGAGGGCGTCGGTCAGATCACGAACGTCTTCGAGCTCGACGCCCACGAGCCGCGTCTCGAGCCGGGTCCGGGAGGCCGGCCGCAGGGGGCGATCGACGCTGATCTCGAAATCGCTGCGAATGCGCCGGCCGCCGAGCTTGCCTTCGCGAACCCGAACCGAATCGCGCGTGAGCTCGACGCGGGCGGAGAGATCGAGCTCGGGGTAGCCGATCGTCTCCTCCGAACGGGGCAGGACGAGCGAAGCGTCCTCGACGTTCGACTTCAGTTCGACCGTATTGCGATCGGGGGCGTCGCGGGTCACGTGGAGCGCGGCGGACCAGCGGCCTGCGAGACCCGCGAGGAGCGGAAGCGAGGGCACGAGCTCGCGGGCGGCGGCGAGCGAGACGTCCTCGAAGGAAAAATCCCAGGTGAAGGCCCGATTCTCCTCCCTGCGGACCGCGAAAGCAATCGGAAACGGGGCGTTGCGGCCGTCGACGACGATGGCCTCGAAGGTGAGGGCGCTCGCCTCCGAAAGGCGGTTGCGATCGGCCT
>CAZFKD010000252.1:0-4154 GCA_964519695.1 uncultured Spirochaetaceae bacterium | reverse complement strand
GCCTGGAGCTGCAGGAGCTCGAGCCGCAGAGGGGTCTCGTCGTCGCCCGTGCGACGACCGGCGAAGCGGACCGTGCCATCCCGGATCTCGAAACGCTGAGCGAAGCCGAATCGGCTCGCCGCATCGCGGGCCATCGGCTCGAGGGACTCGACGGCTCGCGCGAGGCCCTCGCCGTAGACATCGCCTGGATCGAATCCCGGGTCGGCGTCGAGATCCGGCAGCTGGAGCCCCGAGAAGCGGCCCTCGTCGTCGCGCTCGAGGCGCAGGCTCGGGCTCTCGAGGACGAGTGAGCCCAGCGCGAGCTCGCCGATCAACAGCGCCGGAATGTCGATCGAGGCGACGACCCGTCCGGCGCGCAGCAGCGGCTCGCCGACCGGGTCGGGGCCGGGCTGGATCCGCAGGTTGCGAACCGAGAGCAGCAACCCGCGCTCGAGCCGGAGCGTCACGGCCTCGAGCGAGACGGACCGGCCGAGGCGGCGGGAGAGCTGGGTCTCGATTTCCTGGTGGAGCAGGCGCGCGCCGGTTCCGGACCAGACCAGCCAGACCGTGAGCATCCCGAGGAGGAGCACGCCGGTCAGGAACAGGCGCAGCCAGCTTCGACGCACCCGATGCCCCCCACGAAAGTGACGGCCACGCTAGCAGACGGCCTACGTCCGATCGGTCGCGGCGCGCCTCGAATTCCCCTCGACTTGCCGGCGCACGAACCTTCATTTCGCATCACGAAGACCTCTCCGATGCGCGTCGGGGTTGCCCATCCCGCGTCTGCACATCACTTCTCCTGCCGCGGCAGCCCGCGCGCGGATCGACCTCCGAAGCGCGCTCCAACTTCATGATTCGACTCAAGAAAGCCTCGAGGCTCGACGAATCCCCACACGGTTCGAGGGCAGTTCTCCGGGAGCGATTCCCGGAGCATCGGATGAATGGGGGTGCGACTTTGATGGGACAGATGGAGACGGGCGAGCCGCTGGTGCCGAACCGGGTACGCGAGCTCCGTGAGAACAAGCTGATGACGCAGGCCCAGCTCGCCCGCAAGGCGAAGGTGGCCCTGCGCACGATTCACAGCGTCGAGAAGGGCATGAACTGCCGCATGGATACGAAGCGCAAGATCCTGCTGGCGCTGGGCATGTCCTTCGAAGAGAAGGACCAGGTCTTCCCGCCGGCCAGCCGGCCGATGACCTTCCCGACCGCGCACTAGCCGCGGGGTCGGGACGGGACGACGCCCACGCGGCGCGTCCCGTACGACGCGATGCGCCCGGGCCCCACCGGCCCGGGCGCATCCAGTTGCTAACCTCGGGCTTCCGATCGACGCGAAGAGCCGTCGGGGAGGTCCATCCATCACCGATCGAATCTCGCTCCTCGCCGACGTCGCCGAGATCGTCTCCCGGTCCCACGACCTCGAGCAGACCCTGGCCAACGTCACCGAGCTGGTGGCCAAGCGCCTCGATGCGGACGTCTGCTCGATCTACACGATCGACGTCGAGCAGCAGAAGCTGATCCTCGCCTCGACGATCGGCCTGGATACCGTCGCGGTCGGATCGGTCGAGATGCCCATCGGCGAGGGTCTCGTCGGCCTGGCGGCCGAGCGCGGCGAGCCGATCGCGATCGAATACGCCCGCGAACATCCGAGCTACCGCTACTTCCCGCAGACGGGCGAGGAGCGCTACACATCGCTGCTCGCGGCGCCGCTGGTCGTCCAGAGCGCGGTGATCGGGGTGATCGTCATCCAGACGGTCGAGGCGCGGCGCTTCGACGAGCCCGACATCGAGCTGCTCCAGACCTGTGCCTCGCTGCTGGCGCCGGTCGTCGTGAACGCGCAGCTGCTCGACCTGATGGCGTCGGGCGAGGACTACCGCGGCCATATCGTGGCGCGGATCGCCGAGTCTGGGGAGCGTCGGTCGCGGGCCGGGAGCGCGCGGCGGGCCCCGCGGCAGGACAAGAACGTGACCCTGCGCGGGCTGGCGACGGCCCGCGGTGTCGCGATCGGACCGATCTTCCGGATGGACCGCCAGGTCGATCTCGACGAGATCGAATACGTGCCAGCCGCCGACATCGCCAAGGAACACGCGGATTTCGCCGCGGCGATGGGCGAGGCGCGGCGCGAGATCGCCGAGATGCGCGACGTCGTCCGCGACAGGTTCGGGCCGGAGTTCGCGGCGGTCTTCCATACCCAGGTCCAGATCCTCGAGGACAAGGGCTTCGTCCAGAACGTCCGTCAGGCGATCGACGAGACCCGCAACGCGCGTGACGCGCTCAAGAAGGTCCTCGACACCTATCGCAAGACCTTCGAGCGGATCGAGGATCCCTACTTCCGTGAGCGGGGGACGGACATCGCCGACGTCGGCCAGCGCGTGATGCAGCGCCTGCTCGGCGTGCGCGATCATCTCGAGCCGATGCAGCGCGGCTCGGTCGTCGTCGTCGACCAGCTGCTGCCGGCGATCTTCGCCCAGCTCGAGATGGACAAGGTCGCGGCGATCGTCGCCGAGCATGGCGGCCTGACTTCGCACGGCGTCATCTTCGCCCGCACCCTCGAGATCCCGGCAGTGACCGGCGCGACCGGACTGCTCGCGCTCTCGCGCAGTGGCGAAAAGGCGATCGTCGATGGCGCGACCGGCACGATCTACCTCTCGCCCGACGACGGCCTGACGCGCGAGTTCCAGCAGGCGCAGCACCGCCACGAGGTCGCCGTCGAGCATCTCGACGCGCTCCGCGAGCGCCCCGCCGAGACCCTCGACGGCCGCCGCATCAAGCTCTCCGCCAACGCGGGCCTGCTCGCCGATCTGCGCCTCGTCGACAAACACGGTGCCGAGGGCGTCGGCCTGTTCCGGACCGAGCTGCTCGCGCTCGCCCATCGCGGCTTCCCCTCCGAAGAAGAGCAGCAGCAGCTCTACCAGCGCGTCGTCGAATTCCTCGAGCCCCGCATCGTCACGATCCGCACCCTCGATCTCGGCGGCGACAAGGGCATCCCCAACATCGGCCTCGACGACGAGGAGAACCCCCAGCTCGGCTGCCGCTCGATCCGGTTGACGCTCGAGAACCCCCGCGCCTTCCGCGCCCAGCTCCGCGCGATCCTGCGCGCGAGCACGCTCGGCAACTTGCGCCTGCTGCTGCCGATGATCGGCAGCCTGCACGAGCTGCGGGCGGCGAAGCAGGTGATCGACGACGTACGCCGGGAGCTCGAGGCCGAGGGCAGCCCCTTCGACGCGGGGCTCCAGATCGGCATCATGATCGAGGTCCCGTCGGCGGCACTGACGGCCGGCGTGCTCGCGGCCGAATGCGATTTCTTCAGCATCGGGACCAACGACCTCACCCAGTACACGCTCGCCGTCGATCGCGGCAACGAACGGGTCGCGCACCTCTACGATGCGCTGCATCCAGCCGTGCTCCAGCTGATCCATCTCACCGTTCGGGCCGCGAACGACGCGGGCATTCCGGTGTCGGTCTGCGGCGAGATGGCGACGAACCCGCTCGCCGTCCCGATCCTGGTCGGCCTCGGACTATCGGAGCTCTCGGGAACGCCGGCGGCGATTCCGGTCGTGAAGGAAATCGTGCGGGCGCTCGATACGGCGCTCGTCGAGGCGGATGCGCGGGCTGCGCTGCGGGCGCGGACGGCCGCCGAGGTTCATGCGATCGCGGCGGCGCGCCTGCGGGCTTCGGGGCTCGTCGGCCATCCGGACATCGGGAGCTGGCTCGGGCAGCTGCTCGAGAATACGGTGGCGACGCGCTAGTCGGACTCGCCCGGGTCGCCGAGGCCGAGGCGGGCTTCGGCGCGGGCCTGGAGCTCCACCAGTCGCGAGCCGACCTCTGCCGTTCGGCGCTGCTCGTCCGTTCGGTCGGTCTCCGTCCTCGGTTCGATGGCTTCGCCGAATGCGAGCACCACCCGCGCGAAAGGCAGCGGCATCAGCGTCCGGTCCCAGCTCCGCAGGCGAAGCGCCGGACTCGCCGCCACCGCGACCGGCTGGATCGCCGTGGCGGAATGTCGCGCCAGGGCGGCGATCCCGGGCTTGGCGACGCCCGCCGGGCCGCGCGGTCCGTCGATGAGGACCGCGACCGTGGTGCCGGACTCGAGCTGGTGGAGCAGGCCCATGAAGGCCGCCGAGCCGCCGCGCGAACTCGAGCCGCGGGCGGACTGTGCGAAGCCGAGGGCGCGCAGGGTC
>CAZFKD010000251.1:0-6640 GCA_964519695.1 uncultured Spirochaetaceae bacterium | reverse complement strand
TCGTCGGCGCGCGCGTCGGCGATGCCTTCGACATCACGATCGAGGGACGCGAGCGGTACTGGACGATCGAGAACGTGGGTTAGGCCCGATCCGGGATCGCGGCCGAGCGCGTGGCCGAGCGCGCCGAGGAGCAGGAAATGGATTCGGATTTCGTCGATCGGCGGGTGATCGTCACGGGTGCGGCCGCGGGCATCGGGCGTGCGATCGCGCGTCGCTTCGCGAGGGCGGGCGCGCAGGTCGCGTGCCTCGACGTGAACGCGGAGGCGCTCGAGCGCACAGCCGGGGAGCTCTCGGCCGAGTCGGTCGGGCGGATCCTCCCGCTCGTCGCCGACGTCTCGAGCGAATCCGCGACGCGGGGCGCCGTCGATCGGGCGGTCGCGGGAATGGGCGGCCTCGACGTGCTGGTCAACAACGCGGGCATCGTGATCCTTCAGCGCTTCGACGAAACCCCCATCGACGATTGGGACCGCACCTTCGCGATCAATCTCCGCTCGATGTTCCTGATGGCGCGGGCCGCGCTGCCCGCGCTGCGCCGATCGGCACACGGCGCGATCGTCAACATCGCGTCGATCGCCGCCTATCGATACACCGTGCCCCACGTTGCCTACGCGAGCACCAAGGCCGGCGTCGTCGCCTTCACGCGGGATCTCGCCGTCGAGCTCGCTGCCGACCGCATCCGCGTCAACGCCGTCGCGCCCGGGCCGATCGCGACCGAAATGCTCGGGAAGCTGACGGAGGAAGAGCTCGGGAAGGCCGGGAAGCACTATCTGCTCGGCCGGCTCGGCAGGCCCGAGGACATCGCGGAAGCGGTCGCCTTCCTCGCCTCCGAGCGCGCTTCGTACGTCACGGGGGCGACGCTGCCCGTGACGGGCGGAGCGGAGCTGGCTTCGCGGCCGGTGCGGTCGGAGGATCGTTAGGCGAGCGGATTTCCCCGCGCGACTAACGTCTGTCCGCTCGGGGCGGGATGCGGATCTCGTAGTACTCGTCTTCGGACGCGTCCTTGCGGACCTCGCCCGAGGTATCGACGATGGCTGCGGCCGAGTCGGGGGCGAAGACCTGGAGGTAGAGGTCCGGCCGGACTTCCGTCATGTCCTTGAAGTCGGTGTCGAGAAAACGGATCTCGAATTCTCCGTTCGCGTCGGTCTCCGCGTCGCCGAGAAAATCGTCGTAGACGAGGTCCTTGTCGAAGGCCGCGACGCGATGGCCGGCGAGCGGTCTTCCCGTCGTCTGGTCGACCACGACGCCGCGGACGCGGAAGCGCTTCCAGGAATACCAGGGGACTCGAATCGAAGGTGCCATGACGCGGAAGCTCCAGGGGTCGGGTCGGCCGGGCGAGGCCGATCGGGGAATCGAGCGGCAGCGACGCGCGCGGACTCTAGAGCGCGAGGCGCGCGCCGGCGAGCAGGAAGCCGCTGGCGACGACGCCGTAGCTGAGGGTCTTCGCCGACTGCCGGGAAACGGGGCGCCCGAGCAAGCGCGACAGCGTTTCGGCGACGAAGCTGCGCGAGACCTCGGTCTGCGACGCGAGATCCGGAACGCTGAGCGGCTCGCCCCGGAGCTTGGCCTCGAGGATCGAGAGCCAGCAACGATCGGAGAAGACCTGCCATCCGCCGACGACGAACGGCGCTCCGACGACGTAGGTCCACCAAGCCGATTCCCACGGCAGAGCCCAGCCGAGCGTGAGGAATGCCATCACGCCGAGGTGCACGAACCAGAGCGCGTCCGCGGCGAGCTGCCGCGGTCCGCGACCGCCGGCTCCGCTCGCCGGGGACGTCATCGAGCGCCCTCTGCAGGCTCCGGTCCGGCCTCGGGCTCGAGCCCGCAGAGCGGCGCGGGCCCGGGTCCGGAGATCGCGACGGCGTCTTCATGGACATGCAGGTCGAGCATCTCCTGCACCAGATGGGCGAGGTAGAAAGCGACGTGGGCCGGGATGAGCCAGGGCCAGGCGGCGCGCAGCGGATCGAGCGCGGCGACGCCGATCAGGCCGACGACCGAGCCGAGGATCATCGGGTGGGGAATCGCTCCGTAGGGGAAGCGTTCGACGCGCGCTGCCGGGCAGACGCCGAGCTCGGCGCCGAAGAACGTCCGGTCGACGCCGAGGGCGTCGGTCGCGAGGGCTGCCAGTCCGAATCCGAAGGCGATCAGGCCGAGCGAGACGGGATCGAATTCGAAGTGGATGAGATAGAGGAGCCCGAGGATCGCGGAGGAGAGCGTCTTCCAGAAGAGCGCGTCCCGCTTGAAGATGCCGAACGAAACGTCGCGACGGGACTCGAAGGTCGCGAGGTAGAGCAGATAGTGGGCGAAGCTCCCGCCGACCACGAGCGGCCAGGCCGACCCGACGGCGAGCGAGAGGGCCCAGAGCAGCGCGACCGCGAAGATGTTGCGATGACCGAGCAGGCGAGCGATCTGCTGCCAGAGATGCGTCTGCCAGACGACCGCGCGCGCCGCGAGCCGGGAGGCGCGCCGGCGCGGGACGAGGGTCTCGAGGA
Organism: uncultured Spirochaetaceae bacterium; assembly: GCA_964519695.1. Taxonomy (GTDB): domain Bacteria; phylum Myxococcota_A; class UBA9160; order UBA9160; family UBA4427; genus UBA4427. Next base: position 4,151 of record CAZFKD010000251.1, on the reverse strand, counting down.
AGAGGTCGCGCGCGCGGGTGTTGTAGGCCGTGCTCAGCGACGCGAGCGCATCGGCCCAGCGGGCGAGACGGGGCGGCGAGACGATGTAGTGGAGCTTCAGGTTGATCCGGGGGACGGAGGCGATCTCGCCCGGCTCGCTGCTGATGTAATGCGGCGTGCGGTGGTAGTCGAAGGCGACGACTTCCGCTTCGTCGAGAACGACGCTCGCTGCCTCGGTCCCTGCGCGCTCGAGCGGGAAATGCGTTCGGATCCGCCGGTTCGGCGTCAGTGCGACCATGCAGCGATAGAGCGTGGCGCCCGGGAAGACGGCGAAGGGGCCGTCGATGTGGGGGACGTAGAAGACGCGGTCGGAGCTGGTCTCGCGATCGGGACCCGCGACGTAGACCTCGTTCATCCCATCGACGATTCGGATCCGCGCGCTCGGGCCGTGGCGGGCGCGAAGCATCGATTCGATCGCGGCCGATCCGGCGATTCTTCGACAGGCGTCCCGGGCGGGTGCGCCGAGGTCGCTCGTCCACCAATGAGTCGTGTGTCCATCGGCAGGCGTGCGCTGCTCCGCCCAGCGCCGGAGGATTCGGAGCGCGCCCCGGTCTTCCGCGTCCTCGAGCCGTGTGGCGAGCAGCGCGCGGCGCGGCACGATGGCGCCGATCAGGGGACCGCGCGCCCGCGGTGTGGCGGCGAGGACGAGGGGCAGGAGAAAGAGGACGTGCTCCGCGAAGCGCAGGGCGGCCCCCGGCCGGTCGTGGTAGTCGCTGGCATAGGTCGCCTCGCTGCTCACGACGTGGGCGAGGTTCTGGAGCAGCCAGGCGGCGCCGACGAGACCGAGTCCCCACGCGACCGGGACCGATACCATCAGACTCGCCGCGACGAGCACCGCAGCGATGATCGCGTGGACCAGCGCGAGTCTGGCGGGCAGGAAGAGGCTCGTGAGCCCGACAGCGAGCACGGCGACCGCGATCGGAACGGTACGCCCGAGATGAGCCGCCAAGGAGAGCGCCGCGAAGATTCCGAGCGGGGTCGAGAGGAGATGGAGACCGACGTTGAGGCGCGTCGCGTGGCCCGTGAGGAACGCGTCCTGAAGCCGCGTCCAGCGGTCGACGTGTCCTGCCGCGGCGGCCTGCGCGCTCATGCGGCCCCCGCTTCCAGCGAGGCCGAGAGCCAATAGCGGCCGGGGCCGAAGCGGAGCCTCGCCTCCCGCTGCCCGAACAGCTCGGCAGAGAGCGGCTCGACGTGGAACTCGCGCAGCCAGCCGTGCAGCAGCGACCGCGCGGCGCGCGGCAGGCCGAGGCCGTCGCCGAAGTCGACGACGACGACGCGGCCGCCGGGAGCCAGCTGGGCGGCGGCGTTCTGCAGTGCCGCCGCCGGGTCCTGGACCATCGATAGACAGTAGGAGAAGAGGATGCGATCGGGACGGCGGCCGAGGATCGCGGTGTAGTCGACGTCTTCGGCGAATCCCTGGACGAAGGACGCGAAGGCGCAGCGCCGCTTCGCGACCTCGAGCATCGCGTCGCTCGCATCGACCCCGCCGAAGCGCGCACCGGGCTTCGCGGCATGCAGGATCGCGAGGTTGCGGCCGGTTCCCGGGCCGACCTCGACGAGATCCGACCAGGATTCGCGGGCGAGCCGATCGAGCACCTCGTCGCGTCCGAAGAGGTAGTAGCGACGCGTCAGATCGTAGACGTTGCGCGACCAGCCGTAGTAGCGGTTCAGGAAGTCGCGGTGGGCGCTGCGATCGATCGAGGGGGCGGCCATCAGTGGACCAGGCGGTGGAAACAGACGCGTCGGTATTGACGCGTGCGGTCGAGGGCGGTCGCGAGATCGCTCTCCGGCACCATCTCCTCGAAATGGCGACCGGTGGGGCAGCGCTCGAAGATCGATCCGGCCTCGACGGTGCGGTGGAGGACGATCGCGCCGTCCCGGCCGGTGCGGCGGATCTCGTCGAGCAGGCGTTCCTGGGCCGTGTGGTCGAGCCAGTCGGGGGCGTCGAGCAGCGAGAAATGCGTCCAGGTCCGGGCGGAGGCGCCGCCGAGGACGTCGAAGAAGCTGCGGCGATGGAAGCGGACCTCCGTCGATGCCTCCTGACTGCGCGCATAATGGTCGGGGCGCAGATACGGCGGAACGCCCTCCTCGTCGTCGTGGTGGAACTGGCCGGTCACGAAATACCAGGCGAACCAGTTCGTGCGCAGGTCGGTCTCGGCGAGCCGATGAATGTGGTGCAGGAAGAAGTCGAGCATTCCCATCTGCTCGGCCTCCTGCAGCCGTTCGCATTGGCGGTAGTTGACGCCGAGGGCGAGCAGCTGGAGCGGTGAACGCGCGAGGGTCCGGGCGATCGGGCTGCGGAGCACCGGCGCGATCGCGTCCTCGATCGCGCGTCGGCGCGCATCGAGGGGCTGGTCCATCAGGCTGCGCAGCCAGTCCGCGTCGATCCCGCTTCGCCGCCGCAGCGCCTCGACGAACCGGGCCGTGAGTCCCTCGCCGTAGAGGCTGCGATGGAAGAGGTGCTCGTTCGCGCGCCAATGCCGCTGTATCCAGCTCGGAAGATCGTCGACCAGTCGCGCGAGGGCGGGCGCGGGCTTCGGGAGCCAGCCGCGGCCGAACAGGTCGTAGAAGGAGGAGTAGGGCCGCTGTCGCCGTACCGCCTGGATCTTCAGGGCGGCGAGGGCGAGATGGTGGGTGTTGATGTCGACGGCGTCGATCGAGCGCGGATTACGCGCCAGCATGCCCGCGACGCCGCAGCCGGCGCCCGAGACGCTCATCACGCGCGAGGATTCGTCGAGCCCGAAGAAGCGCTCGTCGACCTCCGCATCCTCGAACAGGATGTTGTAGACGAAGAGCCGCGAGAAGGTCTGCTGGAAGAGGAAATCCTTGAGCCGCACGCCTGGTCTCGATTCCGGGGGGCACCGCGGGATGCGGACGTTTTGGGCATCCATCTCGTCCGGCCGCGGCGGGATGCCCGAACCCCCTTCGAGCATCGGCCCCGGCGAACGCGCGCGAGCATCGCCGAGGGATTCGCGGTTCGTGTGTCCGGCCCGGGAAGATTCCGTGTCCCATCCGCCCGGGTTCGTCGTCGGAGAGTCGCGGCGCGAGCGCGATCGGCGGGCGTTCGTCTTTCTCGACGTCCGGAATCTTCGCCGCCCCGATATCCTCGAGACCGTCACCGCGTCTTCATTTTCGTACGACACGGGGCGCCGATGCACGGGGTCCACTCGGGACCGGGAAGGCTTCGCATCGACCGCGCCGGCATCGAAAGGAGAGGAGCGAGCTCATGGCCGACCAGCAACACGCATACCGGATCCAGCCCGAGCGACTGCGGCCGCTCGGTCGTCCCGCGAAATCCCTCGCGGGCCTGATCGCCACGGCGCTCGCCGCCCTCCTCTTTGCGACCCGGGCGGAGGCGCTCTCGAGCCTGCTGCGCTGAGGCTCGGCCGGCGCGCTCGGCCGGTCCGCGTCGCCCCGCGGCGCCGGGCCGCGCGCCCGCAAGAGTCCATCCGCGCTGCGTCTCGCGGCCGGGGTTCCCGGCCTAACGATAGTCGTGCGTCGACGGCAGCCGGGCCTCGCCCGGCGATCCGCCCGACGGCCCGTCCGACAGCGAGAGCGCGCGCAGCTCGCGGACCCGGACGTGCAGAACGCCTTCGACCCGCTGGAGCGGTCCCGCGACCTCGAGCAGCGCCGCCTGATGGAGGGGGACGCGGAAGCGGCTGGCCATGTCGGGCGTGAGGATCGCGTTCGAGAGCCCCGTTTCGTCCTCGAGGGTCACGAAGCAGAAGCCCTTCGCCGAGCCGGGCCGCTGGCGGACGATGGCATGGCCTGCGATGCGCACGAAGGCCCCGTCGGGCATCTCGCGCAGCTTCGCGGCGGAGAGGACGCCTTCTCGATCGAGCCGTGCACGCAGATGGGCGAAGACATGGACACCCGTCGTCAGGCCCGAGAGACGATAGTCGGCGAGGGTCGTCTCGAGCGGCGAGAGCGGCCGGAGCGGGGAGTCCGCCTGCGCGTCGGGAGTCGGCGCGACCTTCGCTCCGACCGTCATCCCGGTCGCGATCCCGGCCTCAATCGCCGAAGCCCTTGCGAGCGCCCGGCCCGCGAAGAGCGAACGCGGGTCGCGCTCGAGGGCGGCGACCTGCCAGAGCGCGCCGCGGCGCTCGGCGGGC
>CAZFKD010000250.1:2011-6642 GCA_964519695.1 uncultured Spirochaetaceae bacterium | reverse complement strand
CGCGATCGGCGGTCCCCTCGAGCAGCGCATCGAAGGTCGCGAGCTCCGGGACCTCCAGCGGCGGAGCGTCGGTCTTGCGGATCGGCAGGTAGCCGCCGAGTGCGCGCCGGCGCTCGTGCATGTACTTCATCTCGGGGCTGTCGGACGACGGGAGATAGAACGGGGCCTTGCCGATCTCCTCGTCGGAGATCGGGATGTTGAAGCGGTCCCGGAAGGCGCGCAGGGCCGATTCGGCCATGTCGTGCATCTGGTGGGTGATGTTCTGGCCTTCGCCGGCGTCGCCCGTCCCGTAACCCTTGACGGTCTTGGCGAGGATCACCGTCGGCTGACCGGTATGCTCCATCGCCGCTGCGTAGGCCGCGTAGACCTTGTGCGGATCGTGGCCGCCGCGGTTCAGGCGCCAGATGTCCTCGTCGCTCATCGTCGCGACCATCTCGGCGAGCTCGGGGTACTTCCCGAAGAAGTGCTGCCGCGTATAGGCGCCGCCGCGGACCTGATAGGCCTGATACTCGCCGTCGACCGCCTCTTCCATGCGCCGGCGCAGGATGCCGTCCTTGTCCTTGGCGAGCAGCGGATCCCAGCGGCCGCCCCAGACGACCTTGATGACGTTCCAGCCGTTGCCCCGGAAGTTCGCCTCGAGCTCCTGGATGATCTTGCCGTTGCCGCGCACCGGCCCGTCGAGCCGCTGCAGGTTGCAGTTCACGACGAACACGAGATTGTCGAGCCCCTCGCGGCCCGCGAGCGAGAGCGCCCCGAGGCTCTCGGGCTCGTCCGTCTCGCCGTCGCCGACAAAGGCCCAGACCTTGCGGCCGCTGGTATCGACGATGCCCCGATCGTGCAGGTAGCGCATGAAGCGCGCCTGGTAGATCGCCATCAGCGGACCGAGCCCCATCGAGACGGTCGGGAACTGCCAGAAATCGGGCATCAGTCGCGGATGCGGATACGACGAGAGCCCGCCGGCCTCGACCTCCTGCCGGAAGTTGTTGAGCTGCTCTTCGCTGAGGCGACCTTCGAGGAATGCGCGGGCGTAGATGCCGGGCGCCGAATGCCCCTGGACGTAGAGCAGATCGCCGCCGTGCTGCTCGCTCGGGGCGTGGAAGAAATGATTGAAGCCGGTGTCGTAGAGAGTGGCGGCCGACGCGAAGCTCGAGATGTGTCCGCCGAGCGACGGATCCTGGCGGTTCGCCTGGATCACCATCGCCATCGCATTCCAGCGCACGAAGGATCGGATCCGCTCCTCGAGCGCCGCATCTCCGGGGGAAGGCTTCTGCAGCACTTCGGGAATCGTGTTGATGTAGGCGGTCGTCGCCCGGTACGGAAGATGCGCGCCCTTGCGACGCGCCCGGCGGACCAGCCGCCCGACGAGATAATGGGCCCGCTCGATGCCCTCGCGTTCGAAGACCGAGTCGAGTGCCTCGAGCCACTCGCGCGTCTCCTGCGGATCGTGATCCTGATCAGGCGGATTCGCCATCTTCCCTCTCGTTGCCTCGGCGATCGGGTCCTGGATCGCCGATCGCACCCATCCGACCCACCGTCGGCGGGCTCAGGAGCGGCCCCCCACTCCGATTCCCAGTTTGTACCGCATCCGTCGCGCCCGCCACGCTCGGGGGATCGCTGGAGGGCGAGCCCGGCGCTCAGCGAGTACTTCGATTCACTCGGCAGCCTCCGCCGCGACCCGATCGTCCTCCAGGACCTCGACGATGGTCGGCCGCCCGGCCGTGCGATGGTCACGCCGCTTCGCGCGCATGGAGCGCACCTCGCGCTCGAAAACGTCGACGGCGCGCGTCAGCGCGATTCCGGGCTCGGCGTCGCGTTCGTGGGCGATGAGCTCCCGCCCGCGCGCCTGACAGCGGATCTTCGCCTCGGCGGCGCCGTGCTGGTGATGTTTGCTTCCCTCCACGTGGATCACGACGTGGATCAGGTCCTTCTGCCCCTGCGCGAGCTTCTGGATGCGATTCTCGGCTGCTTCCCGGCGTGCGGAATCGAGATCGGTCACGACGTGCCATTGAATGTCCATGGAATGCGCTCCTTGCTTGTGTGAACTGCGGGGCCTGAATCGCGAGATCGATGTTCGGGTGCCCGAATCAACGAATCGGTTCCGGAGAGGGGAAAGTCAAGTCGGAATCCCGGCCGGCCATGCGATCGGCCGGCTGGACCTCGATCTCGTAATTGCGATAGGTCTTGAAGATCGTCGCGCCGAGCTTTTCGAGGGCGCCGCGCATGCGGTGGTTGTCCTCGAGGATCAGCGACGCTTCACCCTCTCGATAGCCCTTCCGGGCCGCGATCAAGGCCGTCCGCCCGTACAGGACGGCGCCGATCGGAAGCGCCTGATGACTGCTCGCGACACCCAGCATGAAGACGCGTACCCGCTTCGTGCGCCGCGCGCGCGTCAGGAAGTAGTACCAGCCGAGCGGCCAGAGTCGGCCCTTCATCTTCTTCACGACCGGATTCAGATCCGGCAGCGTGATCGAGATCGCGATCGGCCGATTGCCGACCTCGGCCATCAGGCAGAGCTCCGGATCGATCACCTGCCGGAAGCCCTCGGCGATGAAGCGGAACTCGGCTTCGCCGACCTCGACGTGGCCCCAGTTCTGCTTCCATGCGTCGACGTAGATCGTCCGCAGCCGATCGACCTCGGCGTCGAAGTCGACGAGATCGAGGCTCCGGATCCGGATCTCGGGATGACGTTCGAGCATCCGCTCCGCGACGCGCTGGATCCGCTCGATGCCGGGCAGATCGGCGTCGACGCGGTAGGCGTACCAGTCTTTGACCGGCCGGAGGCCGAGCGACTCGTAAATCTCCGGGTAGTAGGCCGCGTTATGCGGGTTCGCGATGCTGGGATCGGAGTCGAAGCCGTCGATCAGCAGGCCGAAGTCGTGGTTCGTATTGAAGTTGAAGGGCCCGATCAGACGCTGCATGCCGCGGTCCGCATGCCATTGGCGAGCGGCTCCGAACAGCGCGGCGGCGACTTCCCGGTCCGGGACGAATTCGAAGAACCCGAAGAAACCGGTCCCGGGCTGGTCGACCTGGGCGGCGTGATCGACGACGGCCGCGATCGTCCCGACGTCCCGCCCCTCTCGGCGCGCGACGAAGCACTGGACGTCGGCGACCGCGAAATAGGGATTGCGGCGGGGATCGAAGAAGCGCTTGCGCTCGATCAGGAGCGGCGGGACCCAGTGCGGATCGTTCGCATAGATCGCGAACCAGGGCTGCATGAATCGGAGGGAGTCCCCGGGCAACGAGATCGGGAGCACCTCGACCGAACCCATCCACACCTCCGAACCGGCGGCTCGGGACCTCTCGGCCCGTCCCCACGGCTCCACTGTAGGTCAGCGGATGCGCGCCCGCCTCCGGCACACGCCTGCGCGCCGCCGGCCGGAAACGCGGGCCGGACACGACCGTCGTGGCTCGGCGGAATCGCCGCGCGGCCTTCGATCAGCCGAAGCGACCGGTGATGTAGTCCTGGGTCCGCTTCTCCGCGGGGTTGGTGAAGACCTTGCCGGTTTCACCGACCTCGACGAGCGTGCCGAGATGGAAGAAGGCCGTGCGCTGGGAGACGCGCGCTGCTTGCTGCATCGAGTGGGTGACGATCACGATCGTGAACTGCTCGCGCAGCTCGTCGATCAGCTCCTCGACGCGCGCCGTCGCGATCGGGTCCAGGGCCGAGCAGGGCTCGTCCATCAGGATGACTTCGGGCGAGACCGCGATCGCGCGCGCGATGCAGAGCCGCTGCTGCTGACCGCCGGAGAGGCTCGTTCCCGACTCGTCGAGCCGGGCCTCGACCTCCTCGAGCAGCCCCGCCTTGCGCAGGCTGTGACGGACGAGCTCGTCGAGATCGTTCTTGGTCCGGGCGATGCCGTGGATCCGGGGCCCGTAGGCGACGTTCTCGTAGATCGACTTCGGAAACGGATTCGGCTTCTGGAACACCATGCCGACGCGCGCCCGCAGCTTCACGACGTCGAGCTTCGGATCGTAGATGTCGCGTCCGTCGAGCGTCACCTCGCCGGCGACGCGGCATCCGGGGACGACGTCGTTCATGCGGTTCAGACAGCGCAGATAGGTCGACTTGCCACAGCCGGAGGGCCCTATCAGCGCAGTCACCTCGTTGGCGTGGATCTCGAGATCGACGGCGTTGAGTGCCTGCTTGTCGCCGTAGAATACGTCGAGGGCACGCGTCTGCATCTTGACCTTCAATGCTCGATCCCCTCTCCCGACCTGAACCGACCTGCCCCGACCTGCCCCGACCTGCCGAGCCCGGCCAACGGCCCGCTCTCGCCCGACGAACGCCCCATGCGCGCCGGTTCGTGCTCAGATCCTCGATTCGAACCTTCGCCGCACCCAGACCGCGACCGAGTTCATGGTCACGAGGAACCCGAGCAACACGAGGATCGCCGCCGCCGTCCGTGCCGCGAATGCCCGCTCGGGCGCCTCCGCCCACAGATAGATCTGCACCGGCAACACCGTCGACGGATCGGTCGGACTCGCGGGCAGATCGACGATGAAGGCGACCATGCCGATCATCAGCAGCGGCGCCGTCTCGCCGAGCGCCCGGGCCATGCCGATGATCGTCCCGGTCAGGATCCCCGGCAACGCCACGGGCACGATGTGATGCAGCACCGCCTGGGTCGGCG
>CAZFKD010000250.1:1327-2001 GCA_964519695.1 uncultured Spirochaetaceae bacterium | reverse complement strand
GAGCGCCGCCTCGCGAATCGAGGGCGGGACGGCCGCGAGCGCCGCGCGGGCGGCGATGATCACCGTCGGCAGCGTCATCAGGCCGAGCACCATGCCGCCGACGAGAGGCGCCGAGCGCGGTAGACCGAAGAGATTCAGGAAGACGGCCAGACCGAGCAGTCCGAACACGATCGACGGCACCGCCGCGAGGTTGTTGATGTTGACCTCGATCAGATCCGTGAACCGGTTGCGCGGCGCGAACTCCTAGAGGTAGGTCGCGGCTGCGACGCCGATCGGGAAGCTCAGCAGGAGCGTCACGAGCAGCGTCAGGAAGGAGCCCCGAATCGCGCCCTGGACCCCGGCGAGCTCGGGATCGCGGCTGTCTCCGCTCGTCAGAAAGCGCCGATTCCACTGTTTCTCGATCTTCCCGCGCTCGCCGAGCACCGCGAGGATCCCGAGCTGGGCGTCCGAGAGCTTGCGATCCGCCTCGGCGACGCCGGCCCCCCGCGCGCTGCGCAGCTCGAGGTCGACCTCGTCCGCGAGCAGCGCGCGGAACGGAATGCGCGTACCGAGCCTCTCCGGCTCCGCCGCGACGAGATCGAGCAGATCGTATTGTGCGCCGACCGAGAGCAGCTCGCCGAGCTCGCGCTTCGCGGAGCGGCTCGTCACTTCGGGGAAATCGGCCGCGAGGCCCC
>CAZFKD010000250.1:907-1317 GCA_964519695.1 uncultured Spirochaetaceae bacterium | reverse complement strand
GCACCGCCGCCGCGTTGCCCGTCGCGAGGCTCTCCGGCGAACGATCACCGAAGGGATCGAGATCGGCCGGGTCGAGCTCGAGCTCGAGCAGGACGACGTGCTCGCTGAACGCCGCACCGGATTCGTAGAGGATCGAGCCGAGCAACGCGAAGAGCGAACCGAGCGCGAAGACGATCGCGAGCAGGCCCGCGGCCCGGAAGGCGCGCTCGACGGCATAACGCCGCCGGAGCCGCCGATCGGCCGCGTCGAGACCGGCCCAGTCGCTCGCCCCGCCGCGCGTGGGGTCCCGCTCAGTCATACTGCTCCCGGTATCGGCGCACGACGGCGAGGGCTACGAGGTTCAGCGCGAGCGTCGCGAAGAAGAGCGTGAGACCGAGGGCGAAGGCGGCGAGCGTCGTCGCCGAATCGAA
>CAZFKD010000250.1:0-897 GCA_964519695.1 uncultured Spirochaetaceae bacterium | reverse complement strand
GGCGCTGTCGAATTCCTGGTCGCCGACCAGCAGCGTCACGATCTGGACGGTCACCGTCGTCACCGCCGCGAAGGGATTCGCCGTGAGATTGGCCGCAAGCCCGGCCGCCATCACGACGATCATCGTCTCGCCGACCGCGCGCGAGATCGCGAGCAGGAAGGCGCCGACGATACCCGGCAGCGCAGCCGGCAGGATCACGCGCCGGATCGTCTCGGAATCCGTCGCCCCCAGCGCGAGCGACCCTTCGCGCAGCGAGCGCGGCACGGCGTTCAGCGCGTCGTCCGAGAGCGACGAGACGAAGGGGATGATCATCACCCCCATCGCGATGCCCGCCGCGAGCGCGCTCTCGCTCGCGACGTCGAGTCCGATCGATTCGCCGAAGCCGCGGATCAGCGGACCGAGCGTCAAGGCCGCGAACGATCCCCAGACGACGGTCGGGATCCCGGCGATGATCTCGAGCACCGGCTTCACCCACGCCCGCATCGATTCGCTCGCATAGAACGCGAGATGGATCGCCGACATCAGCCCGACGGGAATCGAGATCGACATCGCGATCGTCGTGATCAGGAGCGTGCCCGCGAAGACGGGCACCGCGCCGAAGCTCCCCGAGGAGCCGACCTGATCGGCCCGCAGCGCCGTCTGCGGGCTCCACTCCGTCCCGAAGAAGAACTCGAGCGGACTCGTCAGCCGGAAGAACCGGATCGCCTCGAAGAAGAGCGAGAGCACGATCCCGACCGTCGTCAGGATCGCGACGATCGAGCAGGCCAGCAGCGCGAGCCCGATGATCCGCTCCACCTGATTGCGGGCGCGCTGCTCGGGCGAAATCCGGCCGCGGGCGTACAGCAGGCCTCCGGCGCCGACCACCGCCGCCAGTGCGGCGACGGCCGCGGCGAAGGT
>CAZFKD010000249.1:0-6645 GCA_964519695.1 uncultured Spirochaetaceae bacterium | reverse complement strand
CCGCCGCTCCTCGAGCCCGCGCGCCCGGTTCGCTCCCGGTTCGACGATCCATCCGCAATTCGCTCGTCCAAGCCGCCGCCCCCCGCACGATCCGGCGAGTCTAGAGCGGCCTCCCACGAAAGAAAGCGGCACGGAGCCCCGACGGGTGGGCCACTTGCCGCCATGCTGGATCCCACCGTTCGATCCGAGCGAAACGAAGGTCGATGCTCCGCAGAGCACCGACCCTCTCGCGACGAATCTCAGAACACGTAATCGATCATCCGGGTCGCCCGCTGTTCGAAGATGTCCTTGCGCTGGCTGCAGGCGAAGGTGACGAGATCCTCGCCCGCCATCCCCGACGAGCCGAGGTTCGCGACGTCGGCGCCTTCGAAGCGGCGATCGGCGGTGACGCCCGCGCGGTGCAGGATGCTTTGGGCGGTCTGCAGGGAGACGTGCTGGACGGGAGCGGGCGGACTCTTCAGATCGACTTTCGAGCTGCCGTCGCCGGAGTCGACCCAGACCATGCCGTTCAGCTCGATGAACGGCACGATGTAGTCGGCGCCGGGGATGAAGTCGACCTCGAAGGCCTTGTCGAGATGGACGTTGTGGAAGACCGAAGTGCTGTCGCGATCCCCATCGATCGGGAGCTGCGCGCCGATGTCGCTGATCAGATGGACGTCCTTCGGCCCCCAGCCGACGCTGACGGCGGGAATGAACACGCCCTTGCCGTCGCCCTGCAGCACGTCGGCGTTGCCGACCGGGATCTCGACGCGAAGCCTCGGCGTCACGATGAGCCCGCGTGCCCGATCGCCGATCACGGCGTATTTGAAGCCCGCCGAGATGTCCATGAAGCCTTCGTCCTGCTTGAGCCACGGATTGTCGGGATTGTTGATCATGTAGCCGTCCTTCGTCGCGATGAAGGCGAGGCGATCGGTCAGCGCGAGGCGCGCCTGCAGCGCGATGACGCCGGCTTCGCCGCCTTCGAAGACGGAGTCGGAAGGGAATCCGTGGTAGATGCCGACGAGGTTCAGCTCCGTCGTGATGTAGGGATCCTCGAACAGATAGGGCATCGACATCGGCGCGACGTGACCTGCGGGCCGAGCCTCGCGATCGCACCGGAAATCCGGCAGGAAGCCCGTGCATTCTTCCGCGGCCTGCGCTGTCGCGACGAAGCTCCCGAACGCGACGACGGCCGCCAGGCCCGCGACGAGGCCTCGCCTGCGTTGCTCTTCCTCCAACGGCGCCTGCGATTTCCGTGACGCCCGCGCACCCGCACGCTCTCGAACCGATCGAACACACTCCGGCATTTCACTCCTCTCCCGGTCCCCGCTGCCGACGTCGCCGCCGACTTCCCTGCCGACGCCGCGGGCATCTTCTGTGGTCCCGCCCGACGAGGAGCAACATGTGTGCCATTGCGACAGCCCCGAAAAGCCCGGATGGCGGGTGCTCGCGCGCACGGATTGGGGCGCGCGTGCTCGCGCGCGGGATTCGAAGGGGCATTGATTCTCGCTCGAGGACGGGGCGTCGATCGACGAGACCCGGGCGAACGGCACGCGAAGACCTATCGTCGGCGACGATGCGACGAAACGCCTCGCGGAGGAGCCCTCATGGTCGTCACGTTCACGCTGGTCCGGAAGCGCCCCCACCTCTCGAACGAGGCCTTCCTCGCTCGCTGGGTCGAACACACCGAGCGCTTCGACCTGAAGGATCATCCGTACATCACGAAGAACCGTCTCATGCTGGTCCAGGGCGAGACGCCCTATGTCGGCCTCGCAGAGAACCACTGGCCCGATCTCGAGAGCCTCGAACGGACCTCGGCCTTCTATCGCGATACGGAAGCGGGCCGCGCCCATTGGGCGGATCTCGAGACCTTCATGGACATCGAGAACAGCCCGACCGTGGTCGTGAGCCACGAGGCGGAGGTCGCGGCGACGGGGACCGTCCTCTCGCGGCGGCTCGGTTGACGAGGGCGACGACGCAGGGCTGCCCCGTCTTCATCGGGGTCGCGATCGACGAAGCGGCGACGCGCGCGTCGTGGATCAGGGCAACACGCCTCCATCGACCTGGATGAGCTGACCCGTCGTATAGGAAGACGCGTCCGACACGAGGTAGAGCGCCGTTCCGACGATCTCCTCGGGATCGGCGATCCGCCGCAGGACGTTGCCCCGCGCCGCCATTTCGGCCGCCTCGTCGTTCGGGATGCCGGCGCGGAAGCTGTCGGTCCAGAAGGTCCCGCAGACGATCGCGTTCGCGCGGATCCCCTTCGGCGCGAACTCCTGGGCCATGACGGAGGTGAGGACGTTCAGCCCGGCCTTCGCCGCGGCGTAGACCGCCGTGAAGCCGTTCGGCCGAACGCTCGCGACCGAGCTGATGTTCACGATCGCGCTCCCCGCCGTCATGTGCTCGGCGGCGCGCGCAGCGAGGCGAAGGGGGCCCTTCAAGTTGACCCCGATCGTCTTGTCGAAGAGGGCTTCCGTCACGTCGAGGAGGCGCGGCGCGACCGGCGCGATGCCGGCGTTGTTCACGAGCACGTCGATGCGGCCGAATTCCTGCCAGACCCGCTCGATCAGCGCGTCGCACTGCGCCCAGTCCCCGACATGACACGCCACGGGCAGCGCACGCGCCCCGAGCGCCTCGATCTCCCGGACGGCGCGCTCGCAGGCCTCGAGCTTGCGGCTCGAGACGACGACGGCGGCGCCGGCCCGCGCGAAGCCCTTCGCCATCGCGAGTCCGAGCCCCTTGCTGCCGCCGGTCACGATCACGACGCGCCCTTCGAGCGCGCGCTCGCCTGCCTCGCTCATCCCGCTCCTCCCTTCACGCTCGCCCTGCGCCGCGCCGAGCTTCGTCGCCGGCCTCGCCGCCGTCGCCGTTCGCGCCGGCCTCGCCGCGGGCCGGATCAGCCCGTCGCATCGCCCGCGATCAGCGCCTCGGCCCGGGCGAGCAAGCGATCGGCCATCGGCCCGAAATGTTCGTGCAGGGGATTGCTCGAGTTTCCGCTCCGCCATTTCGCGAAGCTCCCCTCCAGCACGATCGCGAGCTTCCAGGGCGAGAAGACCCGGTACCAGTCGAGGGCCGCGACGTCGCGGCCGGTCCGCGCCGCATAACGCGCGACCAGCTCAGCCTCGGAGGGCAGGCCCGCGAGCACGAATCCCCCCGGCTGGCCCGCCGCGCCGAGCGCGAGCGGGTTGCCTTCCTGGGGCAGGAAGATGAGCGCCCAGGCGAGATCGACGAGCGGATCGCCGATCGCCGCCATCTCCCAGTCGACGACCGCGAGGGCGCGGGCGGGCAGATCCGTGCTGTAGAGGACGTTGTCGAGCTTGTAGTCGCCATGGCAGAGCGCGGGCGGCTGCTCCTTCGGAAGCCGTTCGGCGAGCCAGCGGGCGACGGCGTCGACGGCCGGGAGCGCGCGGCAGCGATAGCTGTCCAGCTGCGCGAGCCAGCGCGGGACCTGCCGCGCGAGATAGCCCTCGCGCTTGCCGAGATCGCCGAGGCCGCAGCGCCGCCAGTCGACGACGTGCAGCTCGGCGAGCGCGTCGATCAGCTCCGTCAGTGCGCGCGCCTGCGCTTCGCTCGACTCGGCGTAGGCCGGCGGGAGCATCATGCGGATCGGAACGCCGGGCACGTGCTCCATCAGATAGAAGGGCGTCCCCGCGACCGAGGGGTCGTCGCAGGCGAGGATCGGGCGGGCGATCCGGACCGGCTCGTCCTTGATCGCGTCGAGGATCCGGAACTCGCGCAGGACGTCGTGGGCCGTGCTCGACGAGGCGCGGGCCGGAGCGCGGCGCAGGACCCAATGCGCCGCCCCGCGCCGGACCGCGAAGATCTCGCACGAGCCACCGCCCTTCATCGCTTCGACCTCGATCGGCGCGGGCGCGCCGAGCCTCGCGTCGAGCCAGGCCGCGAGCCGTTCGGCGTCGAGCTCCGGGGCGGGACGCATGCGCGCCTCAGCTCCGGCCTGCGGCGGCGAGCAGCCGCGCGAAGACCTGCTCGCCCCGGGCGATCCGCGACGGCACGTGCTCCGTCGGCCAGCCGTCGACGGCGACGAAGTTCTTGAGCGCGTCGCGCGCGACGACGACTTTGTGGACCTCGTCGGGCCCATCGCCGATCGGACCGAAGCGGTTCGTGCGGTACCAGTCCTCGAGCGGCAGATCCCCCGAATAACCGAGCGCGCCGCAGACCTGGATCGCGCGGTCGAGCACCGCGAGCAGCATGCGCGACGAGACCGCCTTCGCCATCGAGATCTCGGCGCGCGCCGCCCGGGCGCCGACCTTGTCCATCCGCCAGGCGGCCTGGAACGTGATCAGCCGCGCCGCCTCGATCTCGGATTTCGACTGGAAGATGAAGTCCTGCACCATCTGATGGCTCGCGAGCTTCTTGCCGTGGGACTCGCGCGAGACCGCGCGCTCGCACAGGATGTCGAAGGCGCGCTTCGCGAGGCCGATCCAGCGCATCGCGTGATGGATGCGGCCGCCGCCGAGGCGCTTCTGGGCGAGCACGAAGCCGTCGCCGGGCTTGCCGATCAGGTTCTCGTGGGGGACGCGGCAATGCTCGAAGCGGATCTCGGCATGATTGCCGAGCTCGCCGAAGACGGGATCGGGCCCGTGCATCGTCGGGATGTCGCGCAGGACGTTCAGCCCGGGCGTCCCCTTCTCGACGACGAACATCGAGGCGTGCTGATGGGGCCGGCCTTCCGGATTCGTCTCCGCCATCACGATGATGAAATCGGCGAACGAGCCGTTCGTGCAGAACCATTTATGGCCCTCGATGATCCAGTCGTCGCCGTCGCGCCGCGCCGTCGTGCGCAGCCGCGTCGGATCGGAGCCCGCCTCGAAGGGCTCGGTCAGGGCGAAGGCGCTGCGCAGCCGGCCCTCGAGATTCGGCCAGAGCCAACGCTCCTTCTGCGCCTCGTTCGCGCCGGCGGCGAGCAGCTCGGTATTGCCCGAGTCCGGCGCCTGGTTGCCGAAGATCTCCATCGAGAAGGGACAGCGCCCGATCAGCTCGTGCATCAGCGCGAGCTTCATCTGCCCGAAGCCCGGCCCGCCGAGCGACGGATCGAGATGACAGGCCCAGAGGCCCTGGTCCTTGACCTGCTGCTGCAGATGCCGCTTCACGCGGGCCCAGTCGGCGGGCGCCATGCGCTTCCAGACCGGCTCGAGCGGAATCAGCGCGTCGTCGATGAACGAACGCATCCAGTCGAGCTTCGCCTGGAACTCGGGCTCGGTCTCGAAATCCCAGGCCATCGGGGCCTCCTCGCGCTTCGAGCATTCGCTCGCAGGCCTGGTCTCGGGCCTGGTCTCGGGCTTGATCGCAGGCCGAGCTTGTCGCCCCGACAGGAGGGACGCAAGGACCCGTTCCGGGCCGGACGGCGGCGCGCCGCCGGGCCTGCGCGGTAGAGTCCGCGGCGGAGGAACGTCATGCTCTCGGGCGAGAAGATCCTGATGACGGGCGCGAGCGGCGTCGTCGGCCTGCCGATCGCGACGGCCCTCGCGCAATCGAACGAAGTCTGGGCGATCGCCCGTTTCGGCGAGGGCCAGGCCGCGGCGAGCGCGATGAACGCCTCGTCCGCGCCGCGCGAAGTCCTCGAAGCACGCGGCATCACGACCCGCCGCGTCGATCTCGCCGCCCCCGACTTCAGCGAGCTGCCCGACGACTTCACCTACGTCCTCCATCTCGCGCATACCCGCCTCGGATCCGAGTTCCAGCGCGCGATCCAGGTCAACGGCGTCGGTGCGGGTCATGTCCTGATGCATGCGCGCAAGGCGAAGGCGGCTCTCGTCATGTCGTCGGCGGCGATCTACTCGCCGAAGGCCGACCCCTTCGCACTGCACGAAGAAGACGGCGATCTCGGCAAGGCTTCGACGCCGTGGGCGCCTTCGAGCCCGGTCTCGAAGGTGAGCCTCGAGGCGATCGCGCGCTTCTGCGGCGAGGCCTTCGGACTGCCCGTGACGATCGCGCGCCTCAATACCATCTACGGCGCGTTCGGCGGACTGCCCGTGATGGACATGGATTCGGTCGTCGCCGGCCGCCCCGTGCGCGCCGTCGCCGATCCCAACGTCCACAGCCCGATCCACATGGACGACGTCCTCGACCAGCTGGGGCCGCTGCTCGAAGCCGCGAGCCCGCGCGCGCTGCTCGTCAACTGGGCCGGCGACGAGGTCGTGTCGACCCAGGATTGGTGCGCGCAGGCCGCGCGGCTCTCCGGCCAGCCAGCGAAGATCGAGGTCGCCGTGATCCCCGGCATCCTCGCCGGCAACGCCGTCGACGTCTCGCGCCGGCGCGCGATCACGGGCCCCTGCCAGCGCGCGTTCGAGCCGTCCTTCGCGGCGATCTACCGCGAGCGGCATGGAACGAGCGAGCGCGACTGACACGCCTCACGCGAAGCGCTCACGGGCGGCGGCAGCGCGACGAATGCGAGAAGCGGAGAAGAACGGAGGACCTGGCATGCGTGGCATCGTCTTCGACGGCAAAAAGCTCGCCCTGATCGACGACCTCGAGGGGCCCGACCCCGGGCCCGGCGAGGTCGAGGTCGCGATCGAGGCCTCGGGCGTCTGCCATAGCGATCTCTCCGTCGTGAACGGCACGATCGCCTTCCCGACGCCCGTCGTGCTCGGCCACGAAGGCGCCGGCATCGTCGAGCGCGTCGGCCCGGCCGTCGCGAATCTCGCG
>CAZFKD010000248.1:0-6658 GCA_964519695.1 uncultured Spirochaetaceae bacterium | reverse complement strand
CGACGACCTCCTCGCTGTCCCGCGGCCGGTCGTGATAGGTCAGCTGGTATTCGCGCTGGAGCGCCCAGCGGCGATCGCGCGAGAGCGTCTCGTCGGCGAGCTGACGAGCGCGATCGACGCCGGCGACGCTCGCGAGTCGCGCGGCGACGATCGGGGCGCGATCGGTGATCTGCGCGCCGTGGCGGGCGAGCAGCGCCTCGAGCCCCGCCTCCTGGTCGGCCTGGACGTCGAAGAGCACGATGTTGGGCCGATCCGGACGCGCGTCGACCGCGAGCTGGGTCAGCACGTTGTGCTCGACCGCGTGGATCGTGCCGACCACGAAGAGGGCGAAGCCGATGGCGATCGTCGTCGGGAGGGTGTGATTGCGGGGGCGGGAGAGATTCGCGATCCCCTGACGCGCCCAGAACGCGAGGCGGCGCGGCGGATGGCGGCGCAAGACGCGCATGAGCGCGAGCGCCGCGAGCCCGAGGAAGGCGACGGTCGCGAGGGTTCCCGCCGCGAAGGAGAGACCGACGACGACGCTGCCCGCCTGGGCGATCGCCGCGAGCGCGATCGAACATGCGACGACGAGCGCGACCGCGATCCGGCCGATCCGCCGCCGCTCGGACGGATCGCCGAAGTCCGCGCGCAGCGCCCGCAGCGGCGCCACCGATGCGAGGTCGAGCACCGGCCCGAGCGCGCAGACGATCGTCGCCCCGACCGAGAGCAGACAGCCCGTCGCGATCGCCGCGGGCGAGAGCCCGAGCGATACGTCGACCGGCAGCAGACCGCGGAACACCGCCGGCAGGGCCAGCAGGATCGGCAGGCAGACGAGCGTGCCGAGCACTCCGGCGGCGAGACCGAGCAGGACGGCGAGCCCCGCGTGGATCGCGACCACGTCGCCGGGCGTCGCGCCGATCGAGCGCAGCAGTGCGACGGCATCGAGCTTCTCCTGCACGAACGCGCGCATGCCCGCCGCGACGCCGATGCTCCCGAGCAGCAGCGCCGCGAGCCCGACGAGCCCGAGGTAGCGGGTGAGCAGTCCGAAGGCCTCCGAGAGCTCCTCCTGATAGCCCGCGAGCGTCTGCACCCGGATCCGCCGCTCGGCGAGGCGATCCTCGTTCGCCTCGACCCAGGCGTCGGCGACGCCTTCGGGCAGCTTGAAATAACGCAGATGGGTCGCGAGGCTGCCGACGGTGAGCAGGCCCGTCCGGTCGAGATCGCGCATCGTCAGGAAGACCCGCGGCGCGACCTCGGCCTGGAAGCCGAAGCGGCCCGGGGCCTTCACGATCCCGGCCACGACCTCGAACGACTCGCCGCCGATCCGGATCCGATCGCCGACGGCGAGGTCGAGCTGGATCATCAGGCTCGTATCGAGGAATGCGCCGCGCGGAACCTCGCCGAAGCGCGCGAAGGCCCCGGCCGGATCGGTCCAGACGTCGCCGTAGAGGGGATAGTCGCCGTCGATCGCGAGCAGGTCGACGAGCCGGCTGCGCCCCGAGCGCTCCGCGAGCACCATCGATCCCAGCCGGGTCACCCGCGTCGGCGGAAGCGGCGCCTGCGCCTCGAGCGGCGCGAGCAGCGCGGTGTCGTCGAGCCCGAAGGCGTCCCGGCTCTCGAGCCGCAGATCCGCGCCGAGCAGCTCCTTCGAGCGCAGCGCGACCGCATCCTCCACCGCCTCCCGCAGCGCGTGCAAGCTCAGGACGACCGCGATCC
Organism: uncultured Spirochaetaceae bacterium; assembly: GCA_964519695.1. Lineage (GTDB taxonomy): Bacteria > Myxococcota_A > UBA9160 > UBA9160 > UBA4427 > UBA4427. The sequence goes on along the minus strand of CAZFKD010000248.1, from coordinate 4,963 downwards.
CGATCGCCATGCAGGCGCCGTAGAACCCGAAGCGTCGCACCGCGAAGCGCAGCTCGCGGCGCAGCATCGCCGCGACGAAACGCCCCCTCACGCGCACGTATCGATCCGTGCGATGCGTCCGGCAGCGAGCTGGACGACGCGGTGCGCGCGGGCCGAGAGCTCGAGGTCGTGGGTCACGATCACGAGCGTGGTCCCACGTTGGGCGTTCAGCGCGAACAGCAGCTCGGCGATCTCGTGGCCCGTCGCGCGATCGAGATTGCCCGTCGGCTCGTCGGCGAAGAGGACCTGCGGCTGGTTCGCGAAGGCGCGGGCGATGCCGACGCGCTGCTGCTCGCCGCCCGAGAGCTGGGCCGGATAGTGGTGGAGCCGGTCCCCGAGGCCGACCTGCGCGAGCAGATCGCGTGCGATCGCCTCGGCCGCTTCGCGCGAAGGCGCCCGCTCGCGCGGCAGGAGCTCGAGCGGTACGAGCACGTTCTCGAGGGCCGAGAGGGTCGGGATCAGGTGAAATCCCTGGAACACGAAGCCGATCCGATCCGCGCGCAGCATCGCCCGCGCGTCTTCGTCGAGCCCCGCGAGCGAGACACCGGCGAGCTCGACGTCGCCGGCGCTCGGCCGATCGAGCCCCGCGAGCAGCCCGAGCAGGGTGGTCTTGCCGCTGCCCGACGGCCCGAGGATGACGACGACCTCGCCGCGGCGGATCTCGAGGTCGACGCCGTCGAGGACGGTCAGCGACGCGCGCGCGGCGCCGCCCGCCGTGGCATCGGCGGCGCGTGTGTAGCGCTGGGTGAGACCCCGCGCGACGATCATCGCGGTCTCGGGCTGCGGCTGGCTGGCGGGCGGGGCGTCGAGCATGGTGTGGGTCGGCGTCGGGGTCGGCGGGCCGGGTCGGATCCCGGCGCATCGTGGTGGAACGGTTTTCGGATCGGGGCCTCGGGATCGGGCTGGAGGATCGCAGTGGCGGAGACGAAGGAGCGAGCGCGGCGCGCCAGACACTACTCGCTGCGCATGGCCTGTGCATGGATCGCTTGCCTGCTCGCGACGGTGCATTGTCCGGCGTCGGACGCGCCGCCCGATCCGGGGGCGACACGCGCGGCTGCGGCGGCGACGCCCGCAGCCGCTCCGGCCGTCGACACGCGCCCCGCGATCGTGTTCCTCGGGACGAGCCTGACGGCCGGCTACGGGCTCCCCGAGAGCGAGGCCTATCCCGCGCGGATCCAGGCGCGCGTCGAGTCCGAGGGACTCGACCATCGCGTCGTCAACGCGGGTGTCTCGGGCGATACGTCGGCGGGCGGACTGCGCCGACTCGACTGGCTGCTGCGTCTCCCGATCGCCGTCCTCGTGCTCGAGCTCGGCGCCAACGACATGCTGCGCGGCCAGCCCGCTGTGGCGCTCGAAGCGAACCTCGCCGCGGTCCTCGAACGCACCCGCGCGGCCCATCCCGACGCCCGCTTCCTGGTCGCCGGCATGCGCGCGGCCCCGAATCTCGGCCGCGACTACGCAGAGGCCTTCGATGCGGTCTATCCGGAAATCGCCCGGCGCTACGACGCCGCGTTCGTTCCGTTCCTGCTCGAGGACGTCGCGGCCCGGCCCGAGCTGAACCAGGCCGACGGGATCCATCCCACGGCCGAAGGCCATGCCCTGATCGCGGAGCGCGTCTGGCAGGCCCTCGCCCCGCTCCTCGAGCGAGAGCGTCGGTCGCGCGCCCCCGATTGAACACCCGCGCGACCGGATGCCCGCCGCGGCCCGCCGCCGCGGATCGGCGGTTCGGCCTGCCGGTCCGGCCCGTCGGCTCGGCCTGATCGTTCGGCCGAGCGGTTCGGCCTAGCGGTTCGGTTCGACGACGACCTTGCCCGTCACCTTGCGGTCGAGCAGCGCGCGCAGCGCCTTCGGCGCATCGGCGAGCGCATAGCGCTCGCAGACGTAGGGGCGCAGCCGCCCGGCTGCGGCCAGCGCCTCGATCTCGCGGTCGATCTCGGCGCGCAGCACCGGATCGCGCTGCACCATCGCCCCGTAGAAGACCCCGACGACCTGGCAGCCCTTCAGCAGCGTCAGATTGAGCGGAATCTTCGGGATGCCCGCGGTGAAGCCGATCACGAGGTAGCGGCCCTCCCAGGCGATCCCGCGCAGCGCGGCCTCGGCGTAGTCGCCGCCGATGCAGTCGTAGATCACGTCGACGCCCTGGCCGCCCGTCAGCGCCTTGAGGCGCTCTTTCAGGTCCTCGCTCGAATAATCGATGACCTCGTCCGCACCGCGGTCGCGGCAGACCGCGAGCTTCTCCGGCGAGGACGCGGCGGCGATCACCCGCGCGCCGAACAGCTTGCCGAGCTCGACGGCCGCGAGCCCGACGTTGCCGGCGGCGCCGAGCACGAGCAGCGTCTCGCCCGCGCGGAGGCTGCCGCGGTGGCGCAGGCCGTAGTAGCCGGTGCCGTAGGCGTAGCCGAGCCCGGTCGCCTCCGCGAAGCCCATGTTCGCGGCGAGCTTGCGCGTCGCGCTCGCCCGGACGAGGACCTTTTCCGCGAAGCCGCCGACCAGCATCGTATTCCCGATGACGCGCTCCCCGATCGTGAAGCCCGTGACCTCGGGACCGACCGCGGCGACGATGCCCGCGGCCTCGCCGCCGGGCACGAAGGGCAGCGGCGCCTTGAACTGGTATTTGTCCTCGATCATCAGGGCATCGGGGAAGGTCACGGTCGCCGCATGCGCTTCGATGACGAGCTCGCCCGGCCCCGGAATCGGATCGGGCCGCTCCTCGAGCACGAGCTTTTCCGGCGGACCGAACTCAAGGCAAACGACGGCTCTCAAGCGACGACCTCCCGCGCGACCGCGCGCGCGAACCAACCCGGGCTTCCTGCACGGCGGATCGACGGCACACTAGCGATCCGCGCCTCGTGACGCGCCCCGCCCGATCGGCCAACATGGGCCCGGTCGCCCGCGAGATCGACGCTGGGTCCGGACTCGCGCGCCACCGGAGGATGAGCATGTCGACGACCGTCCGCGGGGCCGCCGGGATCCCGCTCCCGCTCGACGCCTGCTGGCAGAAGATGCGGGACCTCGGCCGCGCGAAGGACTACGTCCCCGGCTTGTCGGATTGCGTCGTCACGTCCGCGGCGAAGGAAGGGCTCGGGGCGAGCCGGATCGTGACCCATCGCCAGTTCGGCCCGATGAACGAGACGGTCGTCGCCTGGGACGAAGGCCGGGGCGTCACCCTGCGCCTCCACCGACGGGACGAACGGGGCGACCGACCGGCTCGGCCCTTCGCCGAGGCGTATTTCCGCTACGAGTTCCGCCCTGCCGCAGCCGGCGATCCGGCCAGCTGCGAGATCCATACGGCCTTGACCTATCGCCTCCCCCTCGGCCCGCTCGGACGCCTCGCCGATCGCCTCTTCCTGCGGCGGCTCTTTCGGCAGAACGTCGTCGACGCCGCCGTCTGCCTCGCGGAGAACTACCGTACGGATCGCCCGATTCCCGATGGCGAGCTGCCGCGCCTGCGCCGGAACGCGATCGCCTGATGCCCGTCATCACGAGCCCCATCGACGAGCGCCCCGCCTTCGAATTCGAGCTGCTCGGGGAGGAAGAGGTCGCCCGCCGACTCGCCCTCGCGAGCGGCACCGCCCGCGCCTTTCGCGAGTCCGACTTCGCCTCGCGCATCGCGCTCTGTCGCGGAATGCTGCGCGCCTACGCCGCCTGCCTCGACGCGAATGCCGAAGCGATCACGCGCATGATGGGCAAGCCGATCGCCCAGTCGCGCGCCGAGTTCGAGCGCACGATGGTCGAGCGCGTGGAGCATCTCTGCACGCTCGCGCCGGCCGCCCTCACGGACGACGTGCTGCCCGCGAAGCCGGGCTTCCGGCGCTTCATCCGCCACGAGCCCGTCGGCGTCGTGCTCGACATCGCGGCCTGGAACTATCCCCTCGCGATCGCGGTGAACGTGATCGTGCCGGCGGTGCTCGCCGGCAACGCCGTGCTCGTGAAGCACGCCTCGCAGACGGCGCTCGTCGCCGAGCAGTTCGAGCGCGCCTTTCTCGAGGCCGGCGCGCCGACGGGGCTCGTCCAGGCGATGCCGATGGACCATGGGACGACGGCGCGCCTGATCGGCAGCCGCGCCCTCGGCTACGTCTCGTTCACCGGCTCGGTCCGCGGCGGTCACGAGGTCTACCGCGCGCTCGCGCAGGACAACTTCATCGCCGCCGGCATGGAGCTCGGGGGCAAGGATCCGGCGCTCGTGCTCGAGGACGCCGACGTCGCCTTCGCCGCGGAGAACCTCGTCGACGGCGCCTTCTACAATGCGGGCCAGAGCTGCTGCGGCATCGAGCGGATCTACGTCGCCGACGCCGTCTACGACGACTTCGTCGAGGCCTTCGTCGCCCAGGCACGCCGCTACGTCGTCGGCGATCCGCTCGATCCGGGCACGACGCTCGGCCCGATGGTCGACCGCGCTGCGGCGGATTTCGTGCGCGGGCAGGTCGCGAGCGCCATCGCCGCAGGCGCGAAGCCGCTCGTCGGCGACCGCGACTTCGCGCTGCCCGATCGCTCGCGCTGCTATGTCGCGCCGCAGGTGCTGGTCGACGTCGACCATTCGATGGACCTGATGAGCGAGGAGACCTTCGGTCCTGCGATCGGGATCATGCGCGTCGCGAGCGAGAGCGAAGGCCTCGCGCTGATGAACGACTCGCCCTACGGCCTCACGGCCTCGATCTGGACCGCGGACCTCGACCGCGGCGAGCGCCTCGCCCTCGACGCCGAGGCGGGCACGGTCTTCGTGAACCGCTGCGACTACCTCGATCCCGGCCTCGCCTGGACCGGGGTCAAGGACTCGGGCTTCGGGTGTTCACTTTCGAGCCTGGGCTTCCGATCCGTGACGAGACCCAAGAGCTTCCACCTCCGGGAGGCGCCGCCGCGAGAGCGGCCCCGGAAGCCGAAGCCCCGACGCAAGACGCCTCGCTGAGAGGCGGCGGAGCCCGCG
>CAZFKD010000247.1:0-6660 GCA_964519695.1 uncultured Spirochaetaceae bacterium | reverse complement strand
GATCGCCTCGGTGATGGCGCGCGACGAGGGCTGGCTCGCCGAGCACATGCTGATCCTGAAGCTGACCTCGCCGGCGGGCGATGCGAAGTACGTCGCTGCCGCCTTCCCGTCGGCCTGCGGCAAGACGAATCTCGCGATGATGGACCCGACGCTCGACGGCTGGTCGATCGAGACGATCGGCGACGACATCTGCTGGATGAAGTTCGGCGACGACGGCCGGCTCTATGCGATCAACCCCGAGGCCGGATTCTTCGGCGTCGCGCCGGGGACGAGCGTTCGTTCGAATCCCCACGCGATGGCGAGCCTCGCCGAGAACTGCATCTTCACGAACGTCGCGCGGACCGACGACGGCGACGTATGGTGGGAGGAGATGTCCGAGAAGCCGGCGCATCTCGTCGACTGGCAGGGTCGCGACTGGACGCCCGCCTCGCCGACCCCGGCCGCCCATCCGAACGCGCGCTTCACGGCGCCGGCCCGCCAATGCCCCGTGATCGCCGACGAGTGGCAGGATCCGCAAGGTGTGCCGATCAGCGCGATCCTGTTCGGCGGCCGCCGCGCGACCGTCGTGCCGCTGGTCCACGAGGCGCGCGACTGGGCCCACGGGACCTTCCTCGGCTCCATCATCTCGAGCGAGAAGACCGCCGCGGCGAACGGCGTCGTCGGTGAGCTGCGCCGCGATCCGATGGCCATGCTGCCCTTCTGCGGATACAACATGGCCGACTACTGGGGCCATTGGCTCCGCATCGGCGAGCGCGCCGGCGCCCAGCTGCCGCGCATCTTCTACGTGAACTGGTTTCGCAAGGGCGCCCAGGGCGAGTTCCTCTGGCCCGGCTACGGCGAGAACAGCCGTGTGCTGAAATGGATCCACGAGCGCTGCTCGGAGAAGATCGGCGGCCGCGAGACGCCGATCGGCATCCTGCCCGCCGAGGGCGAGCTCGATGTCTCGGGCCTGCCTCTCGACGCCGGGGCCCTCGCGGCGCTGACCCGTATCGACCTCGAGGCGTGGCTCACGGAGATTCCGAAGATCCGCGCGTTCTACGCGACCTTCGGCGACCGTGTCCCGCAGGCGCTGCGGGCGGAGCTCGATCGCCTCGAAGAGCGTCTGCGCCGGGCTTGAGCCGCAGGCCGTGCGGCGGAGGGTGCGAACGACGTCCCTTCGCCCGAGCCCGACGGCATGGGCGCGCGACCGGGGCCGGGGACGGGCGTCAGATGACGGGCGTTTCGTCGTCGCTGCGGGCGTCGTCCGCCTGCTCGCGCTTCTCCTGCTCCGAAAGCAGCCAGGCCGTGATGTCGTCGCCGCTCGCCGGCTTGCCGAAGAACCAGCCCTGTGCCATCTCACAGGCCATCTCGGAGAGGCGATCGGCATGCTCCTGCGTCTCGACGCCTTCGGCGACGACGATGCGGCCGAGGGCATTGGCCATGCGGATCATCGCGTCGACGAGCTGCTGATCGGCCGGCCGTTCGAGCATGTCGATGACGAAGGCCTTGTCGATCTTGAGGATGCTGAAGGGCAACGTGCGCAGCTGCGAGAGCGACGAATAGCCCGTCCCGAAATCGTCCATCACCATCGTGAAGCCCGCGCTCTGAAGATCGTGGATCCGGTTCAGGAACGCGCGCGACTGATCGCTCATCACGGACTCGGTGATCTCGAGATTGAGCTGCGACGGCCGGACCGATTCCTGCTCGAGGATCGCGTGCAGGCGCTGCGGGAAATCGCTCTGCGCGATCTGTCGCGGCGAGACGTTGACCGACACCGAAAGGCCGCGGAGCCCGGCCGCCGCCCAGTCGGCCAACTGCCGGCAGACTCGGCTGATCACCCACTCGCCGATCGGCACGATCAGCCCCGTCGCCTCGGCGATCGGGATGAACTCGTCGGGCGAGACGAGCCCGCGCTGCGGATGGCGCCAGCGGATCAGCGCTTCGAAGCAGACGAGATCGCCCGTCGTCAGCCAGACCTCCTTCTGGTAGACCAGCTCGAACTCGTTCTGGCGCATCGCCTTGCGCAGCTCCTGCTCGAGCGAGAGCCGCGATGCGACCTGCAGTCGCTGGACGGGATCGAACCAGGCGATGCGGTCGCCGCCCTGGTTCTTCGCCTGCTGATTCGCCGTGATCGCATCCTGCAGGAGCGCCTCGGGATCCGCCCGGTCGGCCGCCCCGCGCACGATGCCGAGGCTCGCCGTCAGCGCGATCTCGCGGCGGGCGATCGTGAAGGGCTGGGCCAGGGCGGTCCGGATCCGCTCGGCCACGATCAGCAGCGAATCCGGCGCGGTGTCCTCGCAGAGCACGATGAACTCGTCGCCCGAAAGCCGCGCGACGAGATCCGACGAACGCACGGCGAGCTGGATCCGGTCGGCGACGGCGATCAGCAGGCGATTGCCGGCGGCCGGTCCCATGCTGTCGTTGACGAGCTTGAAGCGGTCGAGATCGATGGCGATCAGCCCGATCCGACCGCGGGTTCCGGCCGGCTCCCGCAGCGTCCGGCCGAGCTGTTCGAGGAAGCGGCGCCGATTGGCGAGACCCGTCAGCTCCTCGACGAACACGCTCGACTCGAGCTCGAGCTCGTAGGCCTTCTGGGCGGAGAGATCGCGAAAGATCGCCGCATAACGCCGTTCCGGCCGGCCCGCGCGCGGTCCTGCTTCGAAGGCGACGGCGGAGAAGGGGACGAGCGCGCCGTCGTGGCGCTCGAGCAGGATCTCGCCGCGCCAGGGCCGGCCCGAGCGGATCTCGAGGACGGCCTGCTCGACGAGGGCCTTCTGCGAGCCCGGCACGACCTCGGCCGGCGCGACCTCGAGCCCCTTGCGGTCGTCGGCGACGCCGAGGAAGCGCGACGCGGCGCGGTTCAGGTAGAGGAACCGCTGCCCATTCGTCAGGACGACGAGATCCGGTGTCGCCTCGAGCAGGGCGAGCATGTCGGAGGTGTAGATCTCCGGCGGCTCGAGCACGCCGGCCTTCGCGGGATTGCCGGCATGGTTCGTTCGGATGGACGGGTATTTCGAGGCGGGATCGGCCAATTCAGTCGTCCGATCCGCTCGTGTCGAGCTCGAGCGAATAGCTGGAGTTGCCCGTCACGAGCCGCACGGCGGATTTTCCGATCTCGACGACCGCGCGCACGGGCGACGTCGCGACGATCCGCCCTTCGATGCCGAACGAAGCGGCCTGGCCGGGGACGATGTCGGCGAGCAGGGTCGCGCGGCCGAGCTCCCGCAGCTCGCCGTCGCGTTCCTGCATGAGCCGTACCCGCGCGCCCTGCTCGAAGCGATCCGGTGCGGCCTCGGGCCAGTCCCCGGCTTCGACGACCTGCGTCTCGTCCGGGCGATGCGCGCCGGGCGCGGCGGAATCGGCGTGGATCGGCGCGTGGGGCAGGCGCGCATGGGCGAGCGCGGCGGAGATGCGGCGCAGCTCGTAGCGATGGTTGCGGGTCGCGATGCGGACGGTGTCCGGAGAGACCGATTCCAGCCGGACGATCGCGGTCGCGGCGAGCAGCCGGCCGCCGTCGCGCGCTTCGAGTCGGATCTGGATCGGATTGCCGACCTCGAGGCGCGTCATGAGCTCGCCGATGCCGATCGGTCGGGCCGCCGGATGATCGCGCCCCGGCAAGCGCGTCAGGCTCACGATCGTGCCGCGACCCCAGGTCGCCTCGTCGCGAGGCTCGTCGCGTTGCATGTCCGGATCCTCCGCTCGCGCGCGCCGACGGCTGCTGCGCTCGACTCGCGCGCCTATCGACGCGTTGCGGGGAAGACCGAAGGGAAGATGACCCGTGCGCCGGAATGCGCCGAGAGCGTGGGCAGGGCGCACGCAGCGCGCACGAAGTCGCACGCCGAGCGGAGCCGCTCGCAGGCGCGATGACGAAATCGGCTCGGGCGAAGGCCCGAGGCGGACGTGGACCTACCAGCTCGGCGAGACGATCTGTCCGGCGCGCGCGAGGGCGACGGCCTCGACGCGCTGGATCTCGACGTAGCCCTGGCTGCTGGTCGGATTGAGGCCCTCGGAGGCCTCCATCGACGCGTCGGCCTGGTTGTAGAGGGAGCCCGCGACGTCGGTCATCTGCTGGAAGAAGAGGTTGCCCTTGTAGAGCCCGAGCTCGACATGACCGCTCGCGGTCGCGGCGAGCGTGTCGATCGCGGCGAGCGCGGCGCGCGGGGTCGGGTCGAAGATGCGGCCGTCGTAGATCGCATCGGCGACGAGCTTCGAGAGGTCGCGGAAGAACAGGGCCGCGCGGCGATCGAGCACGGCCTGGTAGATCGACTCGAGGCCGCGGCCGAGCAGCTCCATGCCGGGGGCTTCGTAGACGCCGCGGCTCTTGGTCCCGATGATGCGGTTCTCGAGGGCGTTCGAGATGCCGACGCCGTTGCGGCCGGCGACGCGATTTGCCTCGAGCATCATCTCGAGGGGCGCGAGGCGCTTGCCGTTGATCTCGACGCAGAGGCCCTTCTCGTAGCGGAGCGAGACGGTCTCGACCGCGTCCGGCGCATCCTGCGGCCAGACGCCCATCGTCGGCGTCACGATCGTCGCCGGCGTCTCGAGCGACTCGAGATCCTCGGCTTCGTGGGACAGGCCGGCGAGGTTCGCGTCCGTCGAATAACGCTTGGCCGGGCCGGTCGACGCCTCGATCCCCTTGGCCCTGAGATAGGCGACCATCTCCTTGCGGCCGGGGAACTGCGTCAGCAGGCCCGGGTCGCGCCAGGGCGCGTAGACTTTCATGTCGGGCGCGAGGACGTTGGTATAGCGCTCGAAGCGGAGCTGGTCGTTGCCGCGGCCGGTCGCGCCATGGGCGAGGACGCTGCACCCCTCGGCGCGCATCGCGCCGAGCAGGCCATGGACTTTCACCGCCCGGGCGATGCCCGTCGTATTCCAGTATCCGCCGTCGTAGCGGGCCTGCGCCTTGACGACCATCATGGCCGCGCGCGCCATCGATTCCTTCAGGTCGACGACCTTCGTCGGCGCGCCGGTCGGCGCCATGCGGCGGGGGATGTCGTGGACGTCGCTCTCGTCGGGCTGCGCGAGGTCGGCGATGAAGGCGACGACGTCGAGGCCCTCTTCCTTGAGGCGCGTCGTCACCGACTTGCTGTCGAGCCCGCCCGACGCGCAGATTCCGACCTTCCGACCCTTGAGATCCCCGATCCGCATCTCGACTCCATCCCGACCCGGTTTCGTTCCTGGACTGCGCCCGTCCGGCCGCGGACGGGCCGGAAAGCCGCCGAGCGGCGGCGGGTTGCGGCCGCCGGCCGCAAAGCGAGCGCGACGATAGCAGCCCGGTCGAGCGCGAAAACGGCCTCAGCGCGCGCGCCCGCGCCCGCTCTTCCGCGGCTTCGGCGCTGTCGCCGAACGCCGGCTACCCCGGGTCGGCCCGCTCGGCTTTGCGCTGCGTGCGCCGCGGACCCGGCCGATCGCGCCCTCGAGGCGGGCGCGCAGCCGGCTCGCGTCCTGCTTCAGCTTGCGCTCGGCCTTCTGCCAGCGCTTCTCGCCGTCGCTGCGGGCGCGGGCGACTTGGCGGTGCAGGTCCTGGACGCTGCTGCGCAGCTGGCGGAGCAGCCGCGGGACGTCCCGCTCGAGTCGCGCGAGTGCGTCGTCGATCGGATTGCGGCGCCGGCTCGAAGCGCGCGGCGAGCCGCGCTTCGTACTGGTCCCGGCCGGGCTCTTCGGCCGACGCTTCGCAGCGGCCTTCGTCTTGCGCGCTGTCCCGCTCCTCGTTCCGGATTTCGTTCCCGCTCTCGTTCCCGCTCTCGTTCCCGTCTTCGCCTTGCTCGCCGCCAAATGCAGTCCTCCCGGGTCGGCGGGCCCGGGTCGCGTTAGTCGGGCTCGACGACAGCGACCAGCGTAGGGCGTCTCGTCGCGAGATCCCAGGGGCCGGCAGACCCGTTTGCGTCGCGGGTCGGACGAGAGCGGGAGGCGATGTGCGGTCGACGAGGCAGGGGGGCCTCCGCCTGCCCATGTCTCCCTCGGCGCCTCGCGTTACCATGCGCGTCCGGGTCGTCGGCTCTCGCCCCCAATGGACCCCGACGATCAGCCCCGCCCGATGGAGAGGACCTGAACCATGCTGCGAATCCCCGCCCGTCCGATCGTGAAAGTCCTCCTGCTCTCGCTCTCGGCGACGCTGCTCTGGGCGGCCGCCGGCATCGCGGCCGAATCCGCCATTCCGAGGACCCCGCGCCCGGAGGGCGCACGGGTCTATTTCATCACGCCGAAGGCCGGGGAGTCGCTGAAGTCGCCGGTCGTCGTGCGCTTCGGCCTCGAAGGCATGGGCGTCGCGCCGGCGGGCGTCGCGCAGCCCAACACGGGCCACCACCACTTGATCATCGACGCCGAGCTGCCGCCCGCCGATCTGCCGGTCCCGAAGTCCGACGAATACCTCCACTTCGGCGGCGGCCAGACCGAGATCTCGCTCGAGCTCGCCCCGGGCAAGCACACCCTCCAGCTGCTGCTCGGCGACCACAACCACGTCCCCCACGATCCGCCGATCGCCTCCGAGCGGATCACGATCGAGGTCGTTCAGTAGGTCATGGCCATCGGGGACGGCGACGCAGGCGGGTCGGGCGAGCGCACAGCCCTCACGGGAGCTGCCGAGGCCGCCGGCACGTCGGCGCCGACCCGACTCGTCGACGATGGCCGAACGGAACTCGTCGAGGCCGCCCCCGATCGGTCCGCCGCCATTTCCCGCCC
>CAZFKD010000246.1:0-6665 GCA_964519695.1 uncultured Spirochaetaceae bacterium | reverse complement strand
CGGCCGTCGTCGGCAGCCCGGCGGCATAGACGCTCGCCTCGACCGCTTCGATCGTGCGCCGATCGACGATCTCGAGCGCCGCGGGCACGACCCCGCTCCGGATGATGCGCCCGACCGCGCGACAGGCCGCGACGACGCCATCGAAGAGGACGAGCAGCGTCTCGACGCCCTGCGGAATCTCCGTCAGCCGGACCGTCGCTTCGGTCACGATGCCGAGCGTCCCCTCGCTCCCGACGATCGCCCCGACGAAATCGAAGCCCGGCGCCTCGCCGATGCGATTGCCGAAACGCTGGACGCTGCCGTCGGGGAGCACCATCTCGAGGGCGAGCACGTGGTTCGTCGTCGTGCCGTATTTCAGTGTATGCGGGCCGCCGGAGTTCTCCGCGACGTTGCCGCCGATGGTGCAGGCCTGCTGGCTCGAGGGATCGGGCGCATAGAAGAGCGAGAGCGACGCGACGGCCGCCGACAGCTCTGCATTGACGACGCCCGGCTGGACGACGGCGATCCGCTCCCGCGCGTCGACCTCGAGGATCCGGTTCATGCGCGAGCATTCGACGAGGATCGAGCCCTCGGTCGCGTGTGCACCCCCCGAGAGCCCCGTCCCCGCGCCCCGCGGCACGAACGGCGCGCCGTAGTCGCGGCACGCGCGCACGATCGCCGCGACCTCGGCAGTCGATTCCGGCAGCACGACGGCGATCGGCCGCTTCGGCGAGAGCGTCAGGGCATCGCATTCGTAGGCGAACAGCTCGCCCGCGCGGGCGAGGCAGCGACCGTCGCCGACGATCCCGCGCAGCCGGGCGAGCAGCGCGGCGGACATCAGGCGAGGCCGAGGCGTTCCAGGTCGTCCTCGTCGAGGCCGAGGTAATGACCGACCTCGTGTCGTACGGTGACCTGGATCTGCTCGATCAGCTCTTCCTCGTTCTGGCAGACTTTCTCGAGGTTCTTCTTGAAGAGCAGGATGCGGTCGAGATCGACGGCCTGGTCCGTGACGAGGGCCTCGGTGCGCGGGACGCCGAGAAATAGGCCGAGGGTCTGGGGCGAGATGCGCTCCTCGCGGATGAGCTCCGATCGCGGCAGGTCCTCGACGAGGACGGCGACACCGTCGATCCGCTCGCGGATCGAGCGGGGGAGGTTCCCGATCGCCGCGTCGACGGCACGCGCGAAGGTCGCGTCGTCGATCCGGACCGGGATCAGGAATTGCTGCGGATCGAGGGTGTTCGCGCGCGCGAAGGCCTGGGCCGAGCTCTCGATGCCGATGCCCGGCGAACCGGACGGATCACCTTCGTCCTCGAGCCTTTCGAGCACGAGCCCGAGGTAATAGGCGGGATGAGCCGCGTCGGGATCCGTCGCGACGACCCGTTCGAGTACGCGCTTCGCATCCTGGAGCTCGCCGAGCTCGAAGAGCACCTGACCCTCGAACGAGCCGTAGAGCCCTGCCTCGCCGCCCGTCTTGGCGGCGCGCCGTACGAGGAAGAGCGCTCCTTCGAGGTCATCCTGATAGAAGAGGGCTTTGCTCTTGAGGTAGTAGACCTCGGCCTGGAGCATCCGGTCCGGACGCGGCAGATGCGCGCTGCCGGCGAGCAGCTCGTCGGAGAGGCGGACGGCCGTCGCGAACTCGCCGAGCTCCTCGACGAGCAGCTCGATGCGGTTCAGATGAGCGGCGGTGAACTTGCCGTCGGCGAGGATGGCGCGATCGAACTCGACGAGCGCCTCGTCGATGCGGCCGTCGTCCCAGAGGATCTCCCCGCGGCCGTTATGCGCCTCGGCGCCGTCGGGATGGACGCGCAGGGCCTCGTCGAGCCAGGCGAGGGCCTCTTCGATGCGGCCGCCATGCGACGCCTCCATCGCCTGGTCCAGGCAGTCCCAGTAGCGATCCTTGTCCTTGCGCATCCCTAAGTACCCGTCGGCCTGCCGATCCCTCGAATCCACGGGCACATCACGCGCCACTGTCGGCCACGGTTGCGTCGGATGGGGGCTCGAAAACGGGCAGCGTAGCGTAGGCGCCCGTCGGGACCCTCCCGATCCGCTCGCGATCCTGGCGACCGACCCGATCGACCCGGAGGGAAATCGATTCGCGGACGGACGAGCTCAGGTCGACGCATGCTGCCCCTCCCTGCAAAAGAGGGCCTATGCTGGAGCGCTTGAAGGCCCATCCCCTTTTCTTCACCGCGCTCGCCGCCGCCGCCCTTCTGATGGGCGCCCTCGGGCTCGCTTGCGCCACGGCTCCGCCGCCCGGTCCGCCCTTCGCAGCTGCCCCCGCGCCGGCGCCGGGCCGCGCACGCCTCTACGTCTACCGCGTAGATCCGCAGCCCTCGCTCTCGACCGTCGAGTTCTCGATCGATGGCCGGACGCGAGGCCGGCTCGGCCATGGCGAGTACACGACCTTCGAGATCCCGGCGGGCAGCCATCGCCTCGACCTCCGCCAGCGGGGCCTCGCCTTCTCGAGCTGGGGTTGGAACCGGCAGCCGATCCAGGCCGGATCGGGCGAGACGATCTACCTCGAAGTCTCGGTCCGACTCCATGCCCGATCTCATGGCCAGCCTTCCGGCCAGAACGCCGCGCAGTCCATTCCGGGCAGCGGACGCGACCTCGAGATCGGCGGCCGGCCGAGCGGCGCGGCCAGCGAGAACGTCTTCCTACAGCATCGGACGGAAGCGGATGCCCTGGCGGCGCTCGCCGGGACGAACCTTCGCACGCGATAGGTGGTGGGCCCGCCTGGACTTGAACCAGGGACCAGCCGGTTATGAGCCGGCCGCTCTAACCACTGAGCTACAGGCCCGCCGGGTTGCATTCTAACCCCGATCGGTGCGAAGGCCCGGCCAAATTCCCGTGACGTCGCGGGCGGCCCGACGCGCCGGTCTGCGCGCCAGGGCACCGCCCACCGACCGCCGGTCTCACGTTGTTATCCCCAGGACGAGCTGCCAGAATGTCGGTCATGACGACATCGAATCGGGATCATTTCGTGGCGGTGATCGGCGGGGCGACGGCGGGCGCGGAGATCTCGAGCCGGCTCGCGGATCGGGGCGTGTCGGTGGTGGTGTTCGAGCAGAACAAGCGACCCTACGGCAAGATCGAGGATGGCCTGCCGCGCTGGCACGAAGCGCTACGCGAGAAGGAATACGCGACGATCGACGAGAAGCTGTCGCGCCCCGCCATCGCGTTCGTGCCGAATACCAAGATCGGCCGCGATATCGGCTTCCCCGAGCTCGCGAGGGACTGGGGCTTCTCGGCCGTCGTGCTCGCGAACGGCGCCTGGCGCGATCGCCCGCTACCGATCGAGGGCGCCGACGCGTACGTCGGCAAGGGCCTCGTCTACCAGAACCCCTTCGTGATCGCGTTCAATCACGCCGAGCGCGGCGATCTGCCGGGACCGGGCTACGAGATCCTGCCCGGCGCCCTCATCGTCGGCGGCGGACTCGCCTCGATCGACGTCGCCAAGATCCATACCCTCGAGCTGACGGTGCGCGCGCTCGCAAGCCGCGGGATCACGACCCACGTCAACGAGCTCGAGATCAAGGGCATCCCCAAGATCCTCGCGGGCCACGGCCTCGCATTCGCGGATCTCGGCATCGAGCCGCCGACGATCTACTACCGCCGCCGCGTCGAGGACATGCCGCTCATGAGCGCGCCCGACGACGCAGACGCCGCGCGCATCGCCAAGGTCGAGGCGGGCCGCAAGCGCATGCTCGAGAAGTCGACCGAGAAGTACTGCTTCAAGGTCGAGCCGCTCTCGGCGCCCGAATCCCTGCTCGTCGAGGGCGGCCGCCTCGTCGGTCTGGGCTTCCGGCGAACGCAGATGGAGAACGGCAGGCTCTCGCTGACCGACGAACGCTTCGAGGCGCGCGGACCCGTCGTCATCAGCTCGATCGGCTCGATCCCCGAGCCGATCGAGGGCATCGCGATGAAGGGCGAGCTCTTCGACTTCAAGGACTGGGAGATCGGCCGCCTCGAGGGCTATCCGACCGTGTTCTCGGTCGGCAACGTCGTGACCGGCAAGGGCAACATCGTCGCCTCGCGCAAGCATGCGACGCAGGTCTCGGAGGCGGCGGTCGAGGCCTATCTGGGCGTCGGCGAGGGCGAGGACCGGACGATCGCGACCGACGTACGCCCCGCGTCCGATCGCGCGGCGCGGGCGGCGGATGGCGTGCTCGCGAGCCTCGGCAGCGCGAGCGCGCCGAGCGCCGAGCGCGCGGCCGAGCTCCGCGAGCGGATCACGAAGCTCCAGCGCGCCGTCGGCTACGACGACTACAAGTCCTGGATGGAGCGGGTCGGCCCGCCCTGCTAGGCCGATCGGGTCCGGCCTGCCCGGTCCGGCTGCCGCTCAGCTCCGCGGGAGCGGCGGCGGTGTCGCGGTGAACAGGACCTGCAGCATCGGCAGCTGCGCCGCGGCCTGCCACTCGGTCATCCCGGGCGACCAGACGAGAGAATCCCGCGTCACGCGTCCGCTGGCGATCGCCTGGGCCAGCTGCGCTCCCGTGAACGGCCCGACCGGCGCACCGTTCTCCGCGATATGCCAGGACGTGGCCGGCGCGAGCGGCGGCATCGCAGCGACCGCGCTGGCGGGCTGCATCATCCCGCCAGCGGGACCGGCCGGCGCGCCACTCGCCGCCGCACCGGCCATCGCGTTCGTGAACGCGAGCCCCATGCCGAGACCGACACCGGCCGCCGCGATGCCACCCGCCGGGTTCGCGGCCGCCGCCGGAATCGCGTTCGCGAGCTGATAGGCCTGATACACGCCCATGTCGCCGATCGCCGTCATGCTCGCGCGCGTGTCGAGCGCGCGCTCCACCTCCGGGGGAACCGACACGTTGACGATGTAGAGCTGCGGGATTTCGAGCCCGAACTCGTCGTCGATCTTCGAGAGCACCTCGCGCCGCAGGATCTCCGAGAGCGATCCGTAGCTCTGCGCGAGATCGAGCACGCCGATGCCGGAATTCGCGATGACGTCCGCGAACGCCATCGAAATGATCGAGCGAAGCAGCGCCGAGATCTCCTCGGCCTCGTAGACACCATCCGTCCCGACGAGCTCGGCGAGCAGCTTCGCCGGATCGACGGCGCGCAGCGTGTACGTGCCGAACGCGCGCACGCGCACGGGGCCGAAGTCGGGATCGCGCAGGGGGACGGGATTCGCCGTGCCCCATTTGAGATCGGTCAGCTGTCGCGTGCTGACGAAGTAGATCTCGGCCTTGAACGGGCTGTCGAAGCCGTGATACCAGCCCATCAGCGTCGAGAGGATCGGGAGGTTCTTCGTCTCGAGGCGATACTGGCCCGGGCCGAAGACGTCGGCGATGCGGCCCTGATGGACGAAGACGGCGGATTGTCCGGGGCGGACGATCAACTGCGCCGCGTACTTGATCTGGTTGCGATAGCGCGGAAAGCGCCAGACCAGGCTGTGCTGGCTGTCGTCGATCCACTCGATGATGTCGATCAGTTCGGCGCGAAGCTTCTCGAAAATGGCCATCGGGGGTCCTTTCCGTTCGGGTTCCGGGCCGACGGCGAAACGCCCTCGTGCCCGATCGGGGTTCGTCTCGCGGCGACTCAGTCGAGCAGCGCGCTCAGGAAATCGAGGATCGTTCCGCCTCCGGACGCCGGGGTCGGATCGCCGAAGATCGAGCCCCGGCTCCGCGAGGACGGTGTCTGCGCGAGGACGCGGCGTACGGCCTCGTCCGCGGCCTGCTTCTCCCGCGCCGCCCGGCGATCCGCTTCGGCATCGGCGACCCGTTGCGCGCGGCCGGAGAGCACGAAACCCGCGATCCGCTCGAGCTCGTGGGCGTCGAGCCAGGTCCCGTGCGCATGACACTGATCGATGATCACGCCCGAGCGCTTCTGGTAGTTGCGCCGCGCCATGAGGTCGTGGCAGACCGGGCAGCGCCGGTATTCGACCTGGCTCTTCGCGGGATTGGCGCCGTCGACGCGCGGAGCGACCGCTTCGCCGGCCGTGCCGCGGACCCGCGCGGATTCGGCGGCCCGATCCACCAGCGCGGAGAAGCGATCCATCGGCGCCCAGAGCCCGTGGCATTTCCCGCATTCGAAGACGACGAGGCCGCCGACCTCGCGCGGCTGCAACGAACGCGCACAACACGGGCAATCGACCCGGCCTTCGCCGCTGCGCTCCGGAATCGGCTGCGGATCGAAGCCGACGCCGCAGGCGGTGCAGAAGCGGGCTCCATCGAGATTGCGCGCGAAGCATTCGGGACAGATCAGGCTGCCGGGATCCGCGGAGGGGACGATGCCCGACCCGCAGAAGGCGCAGACCTCTTGTCCGCTCTTCGCGAGCGCACCGCAGGCGCCGCAGCGCTCGGCGGCTGCGTCTGCGCTCGCCTTCGGCGCCTTCGCCTCGAGCACCTCGCCGCAGACGCAATCGAGGGTCTCCCCGCCCGCGTGCTGGGACAGATCGTATTGGGCATGGCATCGCGGACAGGCGATCAGCTTCACACAGACCTCGCCGCGTGCCTATCGGACGGGGCGCGGACCTGCTTGACGATCGAGTGGCTCGGCGCGGGTCTGGCCGGGGAGGGTCTCGGCGCGGACGGAACCGGGTCTAGGAGTCGAGGAAGCCCTTGAGGGATTTGCTGCGGCTCGGATGCCGGAGCTTGCGCAGGGCCTTGGCCTCGATCTGGCGGATCCGCTCGCGGGTCACCTCGAAATCCGCCCCGACCTCCTCG
>CAZFKD010000245.1:3647-6696 GCA_964519695.1 uncultured Spirochaetaceae bacterium | reverse complement strand
GCCCCGAAGACCGCCGTCAACACGTCCTTGACGGTGACGGGACCGACGCCGGGACGGATCTCGAGCATGCGCTGCTCGAACTCGGGGCGGTGGGCAGAGGGGAATTCCTTGCAGAACTCCGAGTAGATGCGAACGAGGACCTCGGCGGCGCCCGTCGCATCGACGTCCGAGAGATAGAGCAGCGCGCGCTCGCGGGTCATGCGGAAGATCTGATCCTCGACGCGCAGGGCGCTGACGAGATAGTCGAGGTAGTCGGGGAAGAAGAGGTCGCCCTCTTCGGCGGCGACGCCCACCACCACGGAGCAGACCGCATGGTTCGCAGCGAGGTCGCTCACCCGCGCGATCATCGCGGAGAGCTTGCGGGGGTCGTCGTTTCGATCACGCGTCATTTCGGCTTGGACCATATCAAGCTCCCTATCGACGCCGACTCGGGAGATCTGAAGGCTCGATCCGATCGACCCAGGCCGATCGCAGACCGTGCCCCACTGGCCCCATGGGGCGGCCGATCGCCTTCTCTCGCCTTCCTCTCCTTCGTTCGAGCACGCTTCGGATCGGCCCCTTCTACCGACCTGCTGCCTCTTCTAGAGTCCGAGCGCGGCAATTGCCGCAGACGCTCGGCGCCGACGAACGAAGCCGACGGGAGCAGGGGAGCGAAGCCGCTTGGGCGCATTCGAAGACAGCCGGGGCAGAGCGCCCGGCGGCGCGGCGGAGGCCGGGCGCCTCGCGCGTGCCTTCTTCGCCCTCGCGGGCCTGACCTACGCGCTGATCGTGCTCGGCGCCCTCGTCCGGGCCCATGGCGCCGGCCTCGCCTGCCCCGACTGGCCGCTCTGCTTCGGCGAAGTCATCCCGCAGCTCGACTTCAAGGTCGCCTTCGAGTTCGGCCACCGCGTCGTCGCCGGCAGCGTCGCGCTGCTCTTCGCCGGCCTCGCCTGGACGACGCTTTGCCGACCCGCTCTCGGATCGGCGCTCCGCCCGGCGCTCGCGATCGCGGCGCTGCTGCTCGCCGTCCAGATCGTCCTCGGCGGCCTCACGGTCCTCCATCTCCTCGCGACCTGGACCGTCACGTCCCATCTCGTGACCGGCAACGCCTTCGCCCTCGCCCTCGTGCTGATCGGACGCCGCCTGCTCGAGCTCGCCGAGTCGGCGGAGCCGGTCCGCTCCGCGCCCGCCGCGCGTGTCGCCTCCGCCGTCTCCTCCACCGTCTCCTCCACCGTCCCCGCCGCGAGCCCCCGCGAACGCGCCGCGACGAGCGCCGTCGCCGCGCTCCTCGCCCTGCAGCTCGTCCTCGGCGGCCTCGTCTCCTCGAGCTACGCGGGCCTGGTCTGCCCCGACTGGCCGACCTGCATGAACGGCGAGTACTTCCCGACCTTCTCCGGCATCCAGGGCCTGCACGTCCTTCACCGGACCGTCGCCTATACGCTCCTCGCCGCGCTCCTGACCACGGCCTTCCTCGCGCGGCGCCATCCCGCCCTCGGCCGCTGGCTCGCCCTCGCGAGCGTCCTCGCCCTCGCCCAGGTCGCCGTCGGCGTCGCGAACGTACTGCTGCGCCTGCCGGTCGAGATCACGGCCCTCCATTCGGCGCTGGCCGCCGCCCTCGTCTGCACCCTCGGCATCAGCCTGCAGGTCGCCTGGCGCCGCCCCGCCGCCTGAAGTCCGCGCGTGCCGGCATGCCCGCCCCGATCCCGCCGGATCCATCGCCAGCGGCGCGGCGGGCATGCTACAACCCGCTCGCCCGCGCCCCTTCCGGGCCGGAGGAGACCCGATGCGACCGAATCAGATCTTCGCGGCGATGAGCCCGGAGAAGTGTGGCCAGATCATGGAGAAGATCTCGGAGCAGTCGCCCGAGGCGGTCAAGCAGACCGTCGCGGCCGCCGCGATCGCGCTGAAGTTCCGGCCCCAGTTCCTGCTGAAGCAGCCCCTCGCGATGCGCGTCTCGTCGGTCCGCCGCGCCCTCTCGCGCACCAGCTCGAACGCCCTCGCCGAGGAGCTGCTCGCGGTCTACTTCCTGAAGTGTCGCCTCGACCTGCTCGGCCAATGGCTCGACCTGCTCGGCCTCGAGCACGAGGAGGGCATCCTGAAGGCCGACGTCGTGAAGAGCCCGCCGGAGGCGGAGCTGAAGGAGAAGGTCGCCCAGTTCCGCGCGGCCTCGAACGACGAGGACCGGGAGCTGCTGCTCCAGGCCTTCGCGGCACAGACGGCGATCCATTGGCCGGCGCTCGACGAGATGATCGAGAAGGGGTGAGGCGAGAGCTCTTCGATCGGACAGCGCTCGCGTCGCTCGACGCAATCCTCTGGGCCGTCGCCCTCGTCTTCTTCGCGCTCGCCGCGACCCAGTCGTGGTTCACTACGCCCGACTTCGCGTCCGATTTCGCGCTGATACAGGGAAGCATTGCTGCAGCCGCCCTGCTGACCGCGATCGCCGTCCGGCGAAGACCCCCGCCGGCCCGCTGCGCCTTTCCGTTGCTGCTCGGCGTCGTCGTCGCGATCACGCTCTGCGAATCCCGTCGCCGCAGCCTCGCCGCCACCGAGAAGGTCCACCTTCTCGAGGCAGCGGCGCGCGACGCAGATCGCCCGCAGCGTCGTTCGGATCGCGCGGGCCGAGGAGCCCGAACGCTGGCCCGGCGACGTCGGCGCGGCGCTCGACATGGCGAAGCGCGTCACGAGCCCGATCGCGGTGAGCTGCGGCGGGCGGATCGAGCTCGACGTGGCGCCGGAAGTCCGGAAGCGCCGGGTCGTGATGAACCCGATCGAGTTCGAAGAAGCCATCGTCAACCTGATTCGCAACGGGCTCGAATCCCGGCCAGCCGGTGTGTGCGTCCAAATCTGCGCCCGAGTCGAGGCAGACGAAATCGTCCTGCGCGTGGAAGACGACGGGCCCGGCATCCCGGTCGACGCTGCAGACCATGTCTTCGATCGCTTCTTCACGACGAAGGCCGATCGAGGCGGGTCGGGCCTCGGGCTCGCGATCGTGAAGCGAACGATCGAAGGCATCGGGGGATCGATCGAGCTCGCGCGGCCGAGTCGTCCGCATCCGGGCCGACCGGGTCCG
>CAZFKD010000245.1:0-3637 GCA_964519695.1 uncultured Spirochaetaceae bacterium | reverse complement strand
CACATCCGGATCCCGACCGCGCGCGGCGCTGGCTGAGCCGCCGCCCCTACCCCTTCGCCGCCGCCATCAGCGCCTGCATCTCCGCCGCGATCGAATCCGGGATCATGTAGTCCTTGTCCGAGTGGATCGTGTCCCAATGGGCTGCGACGTCCTCGACCGAGACGTCCGCGCCGACGCCGGCGAAATAGCCCTTCGCCATGCCGATGAAGATGCGCGCATAACGCCCGCCGCCGACCGAGTAGATCGAATGGGTCACGTCGCACTGCTCCGAGCAGAGGAAGACGACGAGCGGCGTCACGTACTCGGGCTTGAGCATGTCGGCGAGCTTGCCGAGCAGCTCCTCGGTCAGGCGCGTGCGCGCGATCGGCGCGATGACGTTCGACTTGATGTTGTTCTTCGCGCCCTCGACGGCGAGCACGTTCGAGAGGCCGACCATGCCCATCTTGGCGGCGCCGTAATTGGTCTGGCCGAAGTTGCCGAAGATGCCGGCGGCCGACGCGGTATGGACGAAGCGGCCGTAGTTGCGCTCCTTCATGGCGCGGAAGGCCGGCTGGGAGACGTAGAAGGCGCCCTTCAAATGGACGTCGAGGACGATCTCGAGCTCCTGCGGCGAGAGCTTCGCGAAGGATTTGTCGCGCAGGATGCCGGCGTTGTTCACGACGATGTCGACCTGGCCGAAATTGTCGAGCGCGGTCTGGATGATGGCCTCGCCGCCCGCCGGCGTCGCGACGGAGTCGTAGTTGGCGACGGCGGTGCCGCCGGCCTTCGCGATCTCGGCGACGACCTGGTCGGCCATGCTGGAGCTCTTTCCGGTCCCGTCGGCGGCGCCGCCGAGGTCGTTGACGACGACCTTGGCGCCGCGGCGGGCGAACTCGAGGGCGTAGGCGCGGCCGAGGCCGCCGCCGGCGCCGGTGATGACGGCGACGCGGTTGTCGAATCGGATCTGGCTCATGGGGGTCTCCTTCGGTGCGCGCCCGGGGCGCCGGGAATTCGGGTCGGTCGGCCCGTGCAGCGGGCGGGCGCGGGCGGCGCGCACGATAGCAGCGGGGGCCCGGCCGGGCAGGATTCGGGGGGCTCCGCAGCGCGACTGCCGGTCGACCCGCGCGGCAGAGGCTTTCGGTGTTACCAATTGCGGCGCGGCTTCGTATCGAACGCAAAAGTCGGGAGGTTCGTTCGCCCATGTCCTCGTCGTCCAGCTCCACGATTGCCCCGTCCATGCCGATCGCCCCGCCCGGGACGGCGAGCGATCCGCTCGCCCTCGACGCCGAGGCCGCGACGCGGGCGCGCTACAGCGAGGCGGCGCGGGTGCGCGAGGCGGCGCTCTGCTGCCCGGTCGACTACGACGCGCGCTACCTCGAGGCGATCCCGAAGGAGGTGATCGAGCGGGACTACGGCTGTGGCGATCCGTCCCGATACGTCCGCGAAGGCGAGACGATCCTCGATCTCGGGAGCGGCGGCGGCAAGATCGCGTTCATCGCTTCCCAGGTCGTCGGGCCGGCGGGCCGGGTCATCGGCGTCGACATGAACGACGAGATGCTGGCGCTCGCCCGGGGCGCGGCGCCGAAGGTCGCGGCCAGGATCGGCCATGCGAACGTCGAGTTCCGCCGCGGCCGGATCCAGGACCTCGCCCTCGACGTCGATCGGCTCGACGCCTGGCTCGCCGCGCATCCGGTCAAGAGCTTCGATGATCTCGCGCGGCTCGAAGAGGAGAGAGCGCGGCTCTGTCGCGAGGCGCCGCTCGTCCCGAGCGACTCGATCGATCTCGTCGTCTCGAACTGCGTCCTGAACCTCGTCCGCGAGGAGGACAAGGACGCGCTGATCCGGGAGATCTTCCGGGTCCTGAAGCGCGGGGGACGGATCGCGATCTCGGACATCGTGAGCGACGAGGAGGTCCCGCTCGCGCTGAAGCAGGATCCGGAGCTCTGGAGCGGCTGTGTCTCGGGCGCGTTCCAGGAGCTCGATCTCCTGCGGCGCTTCGAGGCCGCGGGGTTCCACGGCATCGCGATCGACGCCTGGGCGAGCGAGCCCTTCGCCGTCGTCGACGGCATCGAGTTCCGCTCGGTGACGATCACGGCCCATAAAGGCAAGCACGGCCCCTGCCTCGAGGCGGGCCAGGCGATCCTCTACAAGGGCCCCTGGAAGGCGGTCGTCGACGACGATGGCCATACCTTCGAGCGCGGTGTGCGCACCGCCGTCTGCGCCAAGACCTATCGCCTGATGACGAGCGAGCCCTACGCGGGCCAGACCCTCGGGATCGAGCCCGCGACCGCGATCCCCGAGGCCGAGCAGCCCGTCTTCGACTGCCTGCGGAGCGCGCCGCGCCATCCGCGGGAGACGAAGGGCGGCGAATATCGCGAGACGCGGCCGGCGAGCGGCGCGTGCTGCTGAAGGCGGCGGCGCCCATCGCGGCCGATCGCGAGCGCTTCGACGCGCATCTGCGCGCGGTCGGCGCGCCCGCCCTTCGCCGCGGACGCGTCACGACGCTGCAGGTCAACATCGGCCTGCGCTGCAACCTCGCCTGTCATCATTGCCACGTCGAATCCGGCCCGAAACGCACCGAGCGGCTCGACGCGAAGGGCCTCGCGCGGATCGTCGAGCTCCTCGATCTGAACCCCGGCCTCACGACCCTCGACCTGACCGGCGGCGCCCCCGAACTCCACGACGGCTTCCGCGATCTCGTGCGTGCTGCCCGCGCACGCGGCCGCCGCGTGATCGACCGCTGCAACCTGACCGTTCTCGAGGAACCCGGCCAGGAGGACACCGCCGAATTCCTCGCCGCGCAGCAGGTCGACATCGTCGCGAGCCTGCCCTGCTACGGAGAGGAGAACGTCGACCGCCAGCGCGGTCGCGGCGTCTTCGACGGAAGCCTCCGCGCGCTGAAGAACCTCAACGCCCTCGGCTACGGCCGGGATCCGGCGCTGCGCCTCGACCTCGTCTACAACCCGGTCGGCGCGTTCCTGCCGCCGGCACAGGCGAAGCTCGAGGCCGAATACCGGGAACGGCTCGCCGCGGACTTCGGGATCGTCTTCGACCGCCTGCTGACGATCACGAACATGCCGATCCAGCGCTTCGCCCATCAGCTCCGGCGCGACGGCGCCTACGACGACTACCTGACGCTGCTCGTCAGTCATTTCGACGCGGCGAACCTGCCGGGCGTGATGTGTCGCAGCCTCGTCAGCGTCGCCTGGGACGGAACGCTCTACGACTGCGATTTCAACCAGGCGCTCGGGCTTCCCTTGCCGGGGTCGCGGCGGACGATCTTCGAGATCGACGATCTCGACCGCCTCGCGGGCGACCCGATCGCGACCGGCGCCCACTGCTTCGGCTGCACGGCCGGCGCCGGCTCGAGCTGCGGCGGCGCGCTGCGCTGAGCCCGCGGCCTGCTTCGCAGAGACGGCGCCTGGCGTCAGGCGAGGATGTCGAGCAGCGAGCCCTTCAGCTCGAGGTCGACACCGAGGACCCGGGCCGAAGCCTCGAACCGGGCCTTCGCGACGATCTGTTCGACGATCTCGCGATCGAGCTCGACGGGCTCGGGCGAAGCGGCCGTCTGCACCATCGCCCGGGATCCGCCCGACGCGAGCGCGGTCTGGACGGCGCGCTGCGGACGGAATCCGTCGGTCAGCAGGTTGGCGACGTT
>CAZFKD010000244.1:0-6721 GCA_964519695.1 uncultured Spirochaetaceae bacterium | reverse complement strand
CCACTCGAAGTACTGCACGGGGATTGGACGATCCAGCCCGAGTTCGGCCTCGATCTCCTTCTTCTGCGCCGGGTCCACCATGCCGGCCGAATCAAACAGGATGTCGACGATGTTGCCCGGCACCAGTCGTAGCAGCACGAAGATCAGGATCGACATCCCGATCAGGGTGAGCACCATCAGCAGGAAACGCTTGATCACGTAGGTCGTCACGAGGGCCTCTCTCCTGCGTCCGGGCACCGCCGGCGCCATGACTCGCCCGGACGCCGTGTCACGTCCGCGACGCGTTCCATCTTCGTCGTCGCCCCGAAAGGCCCGCCGGCGTGTCGCCGGCGTTATGTCGCGGCCGTCGAATCGCTCGCCGAGACCTATCGCGAGCGGAGCCGAGGCATGGCGCTCCAGCCGATCCACGGCGATTGCCACCCGGGCAACCTGCTGTTCGGCGACGAAGGCTGGTTCTTTCTCGACTTCGACGACATGGTCCTCGGTCCGCCGGTCCAGGACGTCTGGATGCTCCTGCCCGGCCGCGATGCAGAGGCCGATCGCCAGCGGCGTCTGCTCGTCGAGGCCTACCGCAGCTTCCGCCCCTTCGATCCGCGCGGCTTCGATCTGATCGAGCCGCTGCGCGGCTTCCGTTTCGTCTTCTATGCCGGCTGGATCGCGAAGCGCTGGGAGGATCCGGCCTTCCCCGACGCCTTCCCGCATTTCGGGACCGACGAATACTGGGAGACCGAGACGCGGGATCTCGAGGAACTCGTCGGCCGGATCGAGAGCGGCGACGATCTGATCCCGCCCGAGGAGCGGGCGTCGCGGTCCGGCGTCGAAGACGCGCCGGAGCTCACGAACAAGGATTTCTTCTGGGATCTCTGAACGCGCCGCCACGCCCCCGCCACGCCCGCCGGCCGTGCGAACGCCTCATTCGCGCGGATTGGCGCCGGCGCGCGGCGGGTCCTGCAAGACGACGCGATCGCGCAGGTAGGCGTAGTCGATCGGCCGGAAGCGGAGCTCGCCGGCCGCGCCGACGCCCGCGAGATCCTCGAACGTGAAGCGCCGGCCCGGCGACATCAACGAGAGCGACTCACCGGATCCATCGCCGTCGTCCGCGTGATTGCCTTCGAAGGCGGCGACCGCATGAGCGTATTCCTCGCCGCTCTCGCCGCCGAACAAACCGACACCGGGGCGGCCCGGGGCCACGAGACCGAGCGCATGTCCGCTTTCGTGGGCCATCAAGGTCCCGAGCACGTCGCCGACGACGGCGATCGCCCGCGCATGGGCTTCGGCGCGTTCGGCCTCTCCGGCGAAGGGTATGCCGCCGATGCCGGGATCGAAGGGACCGAGGACCTCGCGGTAGAGGGGGGACGTTCGATAGGCGACGAGCTCCGCCGGAAACAGCCCCGCCTCCTCTTCGCCCGTGCATTCGTCGTCCGCCCGGCGCTCGTTGCGGGCGTCGAAGCGGACGTGGCCGACGGATCCCGGCTCGTCGGGGTCACGCCCGCCGACACAGATCCGCGTCGAGAACGTGCGCTCGGACTCGAGCTCGACCGGTCGCAGCTGGAAGCGGACGGCGACGGGATCGGCGGGTCCGCCGGTTCGATTGGGGTCGTCGCTCGCGGCGTAGGCGCGCAGGACGCGCGCGAGCGCGCGTTCGGCGATCCGGTCGGCCACGTCGCGGACGAGACCGGGCGCGGCGGGAGCCTCGGCGTCGACCAGCCCGAGCAGCACGAGATCGCTCTCGAAGTCGGGACGGCCATCCCCGTCGCGGTCGACTCCGAAGTCGTAGTGCACGATCTGGCGCCCCCCGATCGGCGCACGGCCTTCGAAGGCGCGAATCCGGAGGCGACGCCAATCCTCCGCCACCGAGCCATCGGGAAAGACCGCCCGGGCGCGCACGGCGAGCAGTCCCTCGCGCAGGCCGAGCTGCTCCGGAATTGCGAGGGTGTAGACCCCGTCACCGGTGATCAGATCGTCCTGGATCTCGACCGTCATGCCCGTCCGCTCTTCCCGGAGCTCGACGACGAGCTCGGGCTGCTCGTCCGCGGGCGGGGCAGGCGTGAGCGTGATCTGGAGCGTCCAGCCCTGGGTGGGCAGCAGGAGGTCCCGGGCCAAGCGCGTGGAAACGCCGTCGATGCCGATCGCGAGGACGTGATCCGAGCGCCGGCCATCCTGGTCGCCCGCGAAGACGAGCAGGCCGAGGCCGACGAGGCCCCCGGCCAGCAGCGCGATGAGGGTCGGCATCCGCCGCGAGGACATCGGATCGGTCGGCATTCGGCTCGGGAATCTCCGGCAGTCGGCGGCGCCCGGAAGGGGGGCGGCGGGTGCGGACAGGGAATAGCGAAAAAGACGTGCGATGTTCGTGGCATGCTGAATGCCGTCCAGAGCGTCGTCGTCGACGTCACCGATTTCGAGTCCGCCCTGCGCGACTACGCGACCCTGCTCGGCCGGCCGCCAGCGCAGCTCGGCGACGATCCGGCCCAGGGCACGCGCACCGCGCGCTTCGTGCTCTCGAACGCCGCGCTCGAGCTGCGCGCGATCCCGAGTCGGATGGTCGAATGCGCCTGCGCCATCGGCTTTCGCGACGTCGACGGGCTCGCGGGCCTCCGCCTCGCCGGGGTGTTCGATCCGGGTGCGCGACTCCGGCCCGGGCGCGCCGCGGGCCCGAGCGTTTCGATCGAGCTGGTCGGCGCGCTGGACGCCGCGGATTCGGCGCCCGGGATCGAGTCCGAGGCGCGAATCGACGGCCTCGATCACGTCGTCATCGCTAGCCCGGATCCGGAGCGGACCTGTCGCTACCTCGCCGAGGATCTCGGCCTGCGGCTCGCGCTCGATCGGCGCTTCCCCGAGCGGGGCCTGCGTCTCATCTTCTTCCGCCTCGGCGGCGTCACGCTCGAGATCGCCTCGCCGCTCGCCTCGGCCGCGTCGGCCTCCGCCGCCGATGCCTTCCACGGTCTCGCCTGGAAGGTGTCGCGGCTCGACGCGCTGCATGCCCGGCTCGGCGCCGCGGGCTTCGCGCTCTCCGCGATTCGCCCGGGTCACAAGCCGGGCACCCGGGTCGCGAGTCTGCGGGGCGCGTTCCACGGTGTACCGACGCTCTTGATCGAGCATCCGGCGCGTGACGCCGCCGATCTGCCGGGCGAGCGGGCCGGATCCCGAAGCGGAGCGGCGACGGGCGCGCGGCCTCCTCCCGGCAGCGGCACCGAGGTCGGGTAAGCTCCCCTCCTCCCAGCCCCGCGCCCGCCCGACGCGCCCGAGGAGAGCCCCGATGCATCCGGACAAGGCCCGCGATCCGATCCCGACGCCCGAGCTGCCCGAGAACCTCGAAGAGGCGATCCGCGAGCTGAAGCGCGAGAAGGGCGCGATCCTGCTCGCCCACTACTACCAGGAGTCCGAGGTCCAGGATCTCGCCGACGTCGTCGGCGACTCGCTCCAGCTCGCCCGAGCGGCCCAGCAGGTCGACTGCGAGCGGATCGTCTTCTGCGGCGTGCATTTCATGGCGGAGACCGCCGCGATCCTGAACCCGGGGCTGCCGGTCATCGTGCCCGACCTGAAGGCGGGCTGCTCGCTCGCCGACGGCTGCCCGGCGGACGCGTTCAAGGCCTTCATCGCGGATCATCCCGGCGCGAAGGTGCTGACCTACATCAACGCTTCCGCCGCCGTGAAGGCGATGAGCGATCTGATCTGCACGTCGTCGAACGCCGTGAAGATGGTCGAGTATTTCAAGGGAGAGAAGCTGATCTTCGCGCCGGACCGCCATCTCGCGCGCTGGGTCGCCCGCGAGACCGGGCGCAGCGATCTGATCGTCTGGCCCGGGGCCTGCATCGTCCACGAGCAGTTCAGCGCCAAGGGCCTCGCGAAGCTGAAGCTCGAGAATCCCGACGCGGAGGTGCTCGCGCATCCCGAGTGCGAGCAGGCCGTGCTCGACCAGGCGGATTTCATCGCGAGCACGACGGGGATCATCGAACGTGCCGTGAAGTTCCCGGATCGGACGGCGATCATCGCGACCGAGGACGGCGTCTTCCACGCGATCCAGAAGCGCGTGCCGAACAAGAAGCTCTTCCAGGCGCCCGGTCTCGACGAGAGCTGCGCCTGCAACCGCTGCCCCTACATGCGGCTCAATACGCTCGAGAAGCTCTACCTGTGCCTCTTGAACGACGGGCCGCAGGTCAGCGTGCCCGAGGAGCTCGCGAAGCAGGCGCGGATTCCGATCGAGCTGATGTTGAAGCTCTCATAGCGGAAGCCGAAGCGCGCGCCTTCGCGCGGGCGCAGGACGAACGAAAACAGACGAACGAAAACAACAAGGGCGAGCGCGTTATCCGCGCTCGCCCTTCTTGTTGCTCGCTCGTTGGTCGCAGCTTCTTGCGAAGCGGGGCGTTCAGGCCTGGCGACGCGCCTTGCGCGAAGCAGCCAAGGACGCCAGACCGAGTCCCATCAGCAGGCTCGTGCCGGGCTCCGGAATCGCGTGGATGTTCACGCTCTGCCGAAGAAATCGAGTATTTCCGTTGACGTCTACCCCGGCTCCGACCGGACCAAAGAGGAAGCCGCAGACCAGGGAGGTCCCCGGCGTTCCGGTGCACTGCCCGGTGGTGTTCACCGCCGCGTTCGCAAAGGCGGCGGCTGCGCCCGCGCCCGTCGGCGTGAGCGTTCCGCCGATGCTGGTCAGCTGATCCTGGAATTGATAGGTCCCCGGCGCGGTCAGCGAGACTGAGAACGATCCCGAGTAGATCACACTCGATGTCGCCACCGAGGTCACGGCTCCATCCGAGCCGGAGAAGGTCGCCGAGGGCAGGTTGAACGAGAACGTGAGCGTCGTGCCGACGATGTCGAGCGTTCCTCCCGAAATCGCCGCGGCCGAGTCCAGCTCGAACCGCGGAGCGAAACACGAGAGGACGTTCGGCTCTGCGCAGATCTGCCCATCCGTGAGCGTGCTCAGCCCGGCATCGACGGAGAGCGCCTGGGCTGAGCCGACCGGTAGCACGAGTTGGACCGCCGCCCCGAGGATCAAAGCGGCACAAGAAGAGCCAGCGAGCGTACGCATCGTGTGTTTGAGCCTCAGCATAGTTCTAATCATCCCCTCAGAGAGCATGTGGGTGGTCTGGGGTCAATTCAATTTTCACATTCTAAACGATCCAACTCAAGATGCGTCCAATTTTCGCGTGACGGAAGCCAGAAGATTCCCCATCCCGGAACGAACGCTGTTCAAAAACCGAGTCGTGGGATTCGCCTCAAATCATTCTCTGCGACGCGCCGCCACATTGAGACCGGCCAGGCCCAGACCCAGCAGGACCGCCGTCGTCGGCTCGGGCACGATGCCGATGAAGCTGAAATCGGCTTTGATGTCGATGAGTTGTCCCGGCGTATGAAGGCTCTCGAAGGTCGCGAGATTGATGCCGAACAGGCCGAGTGTCAGAGTGTCTCCAGAAAGCCCCAGAATGCCGGTGCTGCCCGATTGGAGCGAGGAGACGAACGTCGCAGGCGGCGGACCGCCGATGCCCGTGATCGTGGCCGACATGATCGTATCGATCGCGAACGACCCCCCGCCGCTGACGGGGCCCGTGGCGCCGGGGGCCTCGACGAGCGAGGCGCCCGAGATCTCGATCAGATCGAAGCCGGCCACCGTCGCATCGAGGTCGAGAATAAAGCTGCCAGTCGTGATGAGTTCGAGTCCGGTGACCGTCCCGTTCGGACCCGCGAGAAGGTCCAAGTCAACGAACGATCCGCCGAGCGCGATCTCGACGGGAGACGTACCCGGCTCGAGTACCGAAGTCGTCGTCCCCTGGATGACGGCGGTCAGCTGGACGCTCCCGCCGGTGAAGAAATAGGTGGCTGCGTGCCCGATCGCCGGTAAAACGAGAAAAACAGAGAATGCCGCCAGGTTGCAGAGCAATGTCAGTCCACTGGGCACAAGCGTCTTGAACATCTGAGCTCCTCTTTCACCCGCTCGGCTCAGGGAGGGCGCGGGTCTCGGGTTGATTCTGCTTTCCTTCGCTCCGGCTGGCCCCATTCACGCACACGAACGCCGCGAACAAGGTCAGGCTCGATCCGGTTCGTCTCGGGCCGCGCCGAGCTGCGAACCGACCTGGTGGAGGAGCAAGGGTCCGGTGCCGCGCAAGCGACGTCCTCGCGGATCGCGAGGCTGTCCTGTTCGTCTCTGGGGCGATTGGCGAGCTTCGCTCCGGGGCAAACCAATGCTCCGGATCCGCCGCCGCGGACATCCCTTCGACGCAATGCTTGCGCGTGAATCCGAATTCACGCTGCCTTCCCAGGCACCGCCTCCGAAGAGCCGGCAAAGCCAATCCTACAGGAACGTCCTGCGGAAAGGGAAAAAATGTCGCCCGGCGAATCCCGAGCTGGGCAGTCGCGTGGCGCCGCACGCCGCGGCGTCTTAGCCTGGAAGGCATTGAAAAATATGCTTTTTTTCGCGATCCCGGGTTTTCGCTGGCGGATCGGCGAACGACGGCCCAGGGTCGTTAGACTTTTTGCAGTCGAGAGTCCGATGAATCCTTGCCACATTTTCGAGTGAGGCGTTCGGCGTTATTCGCGATCGGGGTCTGGCAGTCGGTTCTGGGACCGCGACGGCGGTCGTACCGATCAGCGGCTCGTGCCCTTGCGCCCGTAGATGTCCTCGAAACGGACGATGTCGTCCTCGCCGAGGTAGGCGCCGGACTGGACCTCGATCAGCGTGAGGTCGGTCTTGCCGGGGTTCTCGAGGCGGTGGGTCGCCCCGATC
>CAZFKD010000243.1:0-6730 GCA_964519695.1 uncultured Spirochaetaceae bacterium | reverse complement strand
GCCGTCGATCGGGCGCGAGCCGACGTCGAAGAGCGGACCCTTCCCGTCGATCGGACGCCCGAGCGCGTCGAGCACCCGCCCGAGGCAGCCCGGCCCCGTCGGCACGCGATCGACGTCGGCCTGGATGCGCACACGCGCGCCGACCTTCACCCCGCGCAGCTCGCCCAAGGGCATGACGAGCGAGACCCCTTCGCGCAGGCCCACGACCTCGCCTTCGAGCCGTCCGCCGACCGAATCCGATTCGATCGCGCAGAACGCCCCGAGCGACGGCCGGATCCCCTCGACCTCGATCAGGAGACCGACGACCGAACGCACCCGACCGACGCGCTCGAACGGCCGCCACGCCGCGAGCTCCCGCTTCGCGGCGAGCAGGAATGCGGTGTCCGCAGACGCGCTCAGCATGGCGCCGCCTCCGGCGCGGGCGCGGCGAAGGCCGCTGCGAGCGCCTCCCGGAGCCGGGCTCCTAGGCCCTCGAAATGCGCGTCCACCGCATCGGTACCGGCCTCGATCCGGAAGGCGCCGGGCGCGAGCGCGGGATCGGCAGCGACCTCGAGCTCGATCCGTTCCGACCAGCGGCCGAGCCATTCCGGCAGGCTCGTCTCGAGCGCCGCCAGAACCTCCGGATGCAAGTGGATCCGCGCGGCGGGAGCATCCGCACAGAGCATCAGCGCGCGCTCGAGAGGGCCCGCATAACGCGTCGGGTCGACGCGGAGCTCGTCACCGATCCAGTGGCGCGCGATCTCCGCCGCGAGGTCGAGGATCGTCTCGCGATTGTCGATCAACCGACGCGAAGCGACGCGACCGAGCGCGGCCGCAGCCTCCTCGAAGACCCGACAGGCCTGCTCGCAGCGCGTGAAGTCGAGTGCCGCCGACTGCTGACCCTTCTCGAACGCCGACTGCTCGAGGGCAGCGTGCTGCGCGGGTGTACAGGCGGCGGCCTCCGGCGCATCTTGTCCCGAAGGTCGATCGGCGCCTGCGGCGGTCGGTCGGAAATCGAAACCGCCCCTGCCACCCTTGCCGCCCGGGCCGGCGGGCCGGAATCCGATCTTCGCGAGCGTCTCGTCGGGCCTAAACGAGGACATCGTCGCCTCCGCCGCCGGTATCGATCGACAGCACGCCCTCTTCCTCGAGCCGCCTCGCCACGTCCACGATCTGGCGCTGGACGTTCTCGATCTCCGACAGGCGCATCGGGGGGAGGAGCTCCGACTCCTCCCGGATCTGGTCCGCCGCCCGGGACGAGACGTTCGAGAAGACCTTCTCCTTCATCGCGTCGCTCGCGGTCTTGAGGGCGATCACGAGATCCTCCGTCGGGATCTCGCGCAGCAGCGCCTGGAAGCCGCGCTTGTCGATCGTCTCGAGATCGTTGA
Organism: uncultured Spirochaetaceae bacterium; assembly: GCA_964519695.1. Classification (GTDB taxonomy): domain Bacteria; phylum Myxococcota_A; class UBA9160; order UBA9160; family UBA4427; genus UBA4427. The sequence goes on along the minus strand of CAZFKD010000243.1, from coordinate 5,363 downwards.
AGGTCAGCATCTTCTTGCGGATGTCGGCGGCAACCTCCGGATCCCGGGAGTCCATCTTCTCGAGGATCTCCTGCCCCTCGGATTTGGACACGCCATTGAGCAGTTTCGCCGCGACGTCCGTCCCGCCGACGGGGGTCGGCGCGCCGACCTGGCGGACGAACATCATCGAAATCTCGTCCTCGAGCTCGTAGATCACGTCGCTGGCGACCGTCTGCAGGTTGCCGACCCGCAGCATCACCTCGGGCCGCAGCTCGTCGTCGAGATGGGCGACCACCGCCGCGCCCCGCTCCGCGGGAAACTGCGCGAGGATCAGCGCGACGCTCTGCGGATGCTCCAGCGCGAGCTGTCCGGCGATGAAGTCGGTGTTGTACTCGCGCAGCGACCAGTCGATCCGCTTCTCGTCGCGGCCGAGCTTCTCCATCAGGCGCTGGGCGCGCTCGGGATCGATTGCCCGCGAGATGATCGAGAAGGCCTGCTCGCGTCCGCCCTGGACCGAGATCTCGTGCTTGCCGATCGCCTCCTGGAAGTCGCGCATGACCCGCTCGAGGACCGACGACGGGATGACCTCGAAGCGCGAGATGCTGACGAGGATCCGCTCGGCTTCCTTGTCGTCGAGGCGGGCCATGAGCTCCCGGACGCGCGCCGGCGGCAGCGCCATCATCAGGATGGCCGCCTTCTCCGTGCCCGACAGCAGCTCGTATTGCATGTGTTTGGGCGGCACCCACTAGCTCCCGGCCGACATCCATCCGCGGATCGTGCGGACGGAATCTTCCGGCCGCAGCTGCGCGAGCCGATCGACCTGCGCGGGCAGCGGGATCGAGCCGTTGGGATCCATCAGGCCCGGGATCTCGAGATCGCCGCCCCCGCGGCCGCCCCCGACTTGACCGGCACGACGCCCGCCCTTCTCGCCCGCTCCGGCGGCTCCGCCCGCCGCGTCGCTGCCCTCGCCGTCCGCGCCGAGCGCGAACTCCGGCGGAACCACACCGCCGGCGAGCTCGATCTGGACGGTCGCGAGCTTCGTCATGACCTCCTTGCGCAGCTCCTTCACGGCCGACGACTCGTTGCCACCGACCGCTGCCGCAAGCGGCCGGACGAACAGCCGCGAGAAGAGGAACAGCGCGATCAGGAGTACGACGCCTTGCAGGACCGTCGAGAGGAGCGCGAGGATGCCGGGCGAGATCACGGGACCCGAGTCGTCGAGCTCCGAGTCGATTGCGTAGAAGGGCGCATTGATCACGCTGATTTCGTCGCCGCGCTCGGCGGAGAAGCCGACGGCGCGCTTCGCCAGCTGCTCGAACTCGGCGAGTTCGTCCGCGCTCCACGGCGTGAAGGCCACGACCTCGGCGGGCGTCTCGCCCGGGGCCGGAGCCTCGCCCGGCGCGCCGCCGCCGACCGGCTTCCCGTCGATCAGGACCGCGACGGAGAGCCGCTCGATCGTCCCGGTCGGCAGGATCTGCCGACTCACGGTCTTGCTCAGCTCGTAGTTGACCGTCTCCGACGTGCGGGAAGAGTTCGAGTCCGTCCCCGTCGCGGCCGCCGGCGGCGCGGCATCCGGCGAATTCGCAACGATGCCGACGACGCCTCCTTCGCTGGCCTTGTCGCTCGAACTCTCCGTCTCGCGCTGGGTGCTCCGCTCGATCTGGGAGTTCGGGTCGAAGATCTCTTCCGTCTTCTCGGTCTGCGTCCAATCGACCTGGGCGCTGACCTTCGCGACGACCCGACCGAGACCGACCGTCCGCTCGAGGATCGATTCGACCTGGTCCTCGAGCCCCTGCTCGAGCGATCGCGCCGCGCGCAGCATCGAGGGCCCGCCGCCCGCGGACGGATCGAGCTCGGATTGCGGCGCGAGCAGCCGGCCGCGATTGTCGACGAGGGTCACCTGCGAGGGATCGAGCCCCTCGACGCTCGACGCGACGAGATGGACGATGCCGCGGATCTGGCCGGAGTCGAGATCGTGGCCCGCGCGCAGCCGGACGACGACCGATGCCGTCGCCTTGCGCTCGTCCTTGCGAAGCAGCGCCTTGCGCTGCGGCAGCGCGAGCTGCACCCGGACCTTTTCGACCCCCTCGACCTGCTCGATCGTCCGGGCGAGCTCGCCCTGGAGCGCACGGTGGTAGTTGACCTTCTGGACGAAGTCCGTCACGCCGAAAGTCCCCTGGTCGAAGATCTCGAAGCCCGGCGAGTTGCCGCTCGGGAGGCCACGGCTGGCGACGCGCATGCGCGCTTCGTGGACGCGCGCCGCCGGCACCTCGATCGCAGTCCCGCCGTCCGCGATGCGATGATCGATCCGTTCCGCGGTGAGCGCATCGACGACCTGCGCGGCCTCGGCGTCCTCGAGGCCCCGGTAGAGCACGCGGTATTCGCCCTCGCGCGCCCCCGTCGAGATCCAGTAGAAGAACGCGAGCGATCCGACGGCCGTCGCGACGAGCGTCGCCTGACGCATGGGCGAGAGGGCCGAGAACTGCTGCAGGAGATCCTGGAAGCGCGTCGCCAAACTTCACCTCAGATCGATTGCAGGATGGTCTGATAGGCCTCGAGCGCGCGGTCGCGGATCTGCATGATCATGCGCAGCGAGAGATCCGCTTCGTTGAGCGAGACGACGGCGTCCATGATGTCGACCTCGCCCTTCGCGAGACCCGACGCGGCGGTCTCCGCCTCGACCTGCTTCTGGTTCGCCTCGCCGACGAGGCCCGCGACGATCTCGGCGAAGCGCCCGCCGACGTTCTCGGGGCCCTTCGCGCCGAGGCCGGGCAGACCGCTCGCCTGCCCGATGCCGCTCGACTCCCGCATCCGATCGATCAGTACCTGGTCCATGGCTTATTGCTGCCCCACGCGCAGCAGCGCCTCGGTCATGCTGCGCAGCTTCTGCATCACGAGCAGGTTCGCCTGGTACCCGCGGCTCGCGCCGACGAGATTCGCCTGCTCCTCGACCAGATTGACGTTCGGGAACGCGACGTAGCCCTGCTCGTCCGCGTCGGGATGATCGGGCAGGAAGCGCGTGATCGGGTCGCGCGAGTCGACCACGATCCGGGCGACGTCGACGCTGTGGATCTTGCGCTCGAGCGCGGAGCCGAAGCCCCCGCCGACGCGGTCGGCCTCGAAGACCGGATCGCGGCGCTGGTAGGGACCGCCTTCGCGGGTTCGCGTCGTCTGGGCGTTGGCGATGTTGCTGGCGGTCACCGTCATGCGGGTCCGCTGTGCGCGCAGGCCCGAGGCGGCGATGTCCATGATGTCGGAGAATTTCATCGGGCTTGGCTCCGGTTTCAGCCCATCGCCGTTCGGACGAGGGCCGAGAGACGGGCGAGGACATTGGCTTGATCGACGAAGTCGCCGGCGTTGCGATGGGCGGTCAGCAGCTCCTGGTCGAGGTCGACGCCATTGGCGTCCGGGCGGGTCCCGCGCGGGCCCATCTCGACGCGCGCGTGCTCGGGATCGCCCGAGCCGTTCGGCAGGTGACCCGCGTGCGTGCGGACGAGCGCGGCGCTCGCGCTCTCGAGCACGCCCTCGAAAGAGAGGTCGCGTCGGCGATAGCCCGGCGTATCGGCGTTCGCGACGTTGCCGGCGATCACCGCCTCGCGCGCTTTGCGAAAGCGCATGGCGACCTGCAGCGCACCCATGGCCTCGGGTCCGAAGCTCGGCACTTTTTCCCCCTCCCGACCGCAACGAGCTTGCGGATCGAATGGCTCGATCTCGAATCGGATCGATCGGGAGAAGCCAGAGCAAGCACCATGCCAGCGCTGCGGGGCGATCTCGTCGCCGCTGGAGCAGCGACGCCGCCCGCTGGCTTTGCACGCGTCGGACCAGACTGAATCCGCGCATGCACAATGAAACGAAGGGCGGAGGCCGCTCGGCAGGATCTGCCGAGCGATGGGCCCGGACGGCTCGTCAGCGAAGGCCGTACTCGCGGATCTTGTTGCGGAGCGTGCGGACGCTGATGCCGAGGGCGGCGGACGCGTGGGTGCGATTGCCGTGGGCGTGGCCGAGCGCGCGGATGATCGTCTCGCGCTCGAGGGTCTTGAGATCGAGGGTCTCGAGGGGCGGATTCGCCGGCCGGTCGGCCGCCGCCGCCGCGCTGCGCAAAGGCTCGAGATGCCGCGTTTCGAGGGGTGCGGACGGCTCCAGGCGCAGCAGCGCAGCACGCAGTCGGCTCTCCAGGCCGAACCGGTTGCCGGGAAATCCCTCGCGCGCGAGCCGGTCGACGAGGTCGTCGTCGAGGACGGGAGATTCCAGTCCGAGCTCCCGGGCGACGCGGCGGGCGACGGCGGTGCAGATCGCCCTTCGATCCGCGTCGCGCTCGCGCAGGGGCGGCAGGCGGAAGGTCGCGCCGGAGAGTCGGTAGAGGAGCTCGACGGAGAGACGCCCCGCGCGCGCCGACTCGTCGAGCGGTACCCGCGAGATCGAGATGCAGCGCGGCCCGTCGTCGTCGGCGTGGTCTCGCAGCGCCCGCTGGAGGGCGTGCTGGGCGCGGTCGCCGAACAGCTCGGGCTCGACGACGAGCAGCGTTCCTTCGAGCGCGTTCGAGACGCGCTCGTGCAGGATCCGTTCGAGGGCCGCGCCGGCCGATTCGACGACGTCCGTGCTCTCGAGCGCCACGAGGCGTCCGCCCGACCGCCCGCTCGCCGCGTGGATCGCACGTGCGAGCGCACGCCGGCCGGTGCCGAGCTCGCCTTCGAGGCTGATGGGGCAGGCGCGGCGCGCGACCTCGAGCGAGCGCTCGAACAGGCGCGCCAGCCGCGGATCGCGGGTCTGGAGCAGCGGATCGCTCCGAAGTCGATCGGGGCCCCTCGAGGCCTCGATCCGATGCATCACGCGATCCTCGAGCCGCTGGATCGAAAATGGCTTGAAGAGCACGTCGAGCGGTCTGGCCGGGGGACCCTCGAGTCCGCAGGAAGGGACGGATTCACCGGCCAGAAACAGGCAACGCGACGCGTGCTCCGGATCGTCGAGCCAGCGGGAAGCCCCGGGTGCCGAGAGATCGACGACCCGGAGCGCATAACGCGCTTGCGCCTCGGGATCCGCCGGCGCAGCAGCCTGCGCCCGGACCTCGACCTCGAACCCGAGCCGCGCGAGTGCGCGACCGAGCTCGCTCCGCAGCGCCTCGTCGCGTTCGACGATCTCGATCCGCAGGGACGTCGGGACCTCAAACATCGCCGGACTCCGTCGGCAGTCGCAGACCGATGCGGCTCGGCACCCGCGTCGTCTCGTCGAGCAGCTCGCAGCGCCATTCGGACAGAGCGACCTCGAGCTCGACCCGATCGCTCCCGGCCAGCTCGAAGCGATGGGGCTGCCCCGAGCGGGCGGCGCAGAGCCAGAGCTCGCGCGACAGGCCGTCCGCCCGATCCTCGGCCGCGATCCGCAGCGGC
>CAZFKD010000242.1:0-6732 GCA_964519695.1 uncultured Spirochaetaceae bacterium | reverse complement strand
TCGTGCGCGAGCGGGAGTCGTGCGCCCGAGCGGAGGCCGGGCGGCTGGGCGAGCTCGCCGAGCGCCGCCCCCAGCGACTGGTCGTGGCATGACCGCAGAAGACGACACAGACAGGAGGACGGCCATGACCGACGGGACGGCCAGAGCGGCGGGCGCCAGTGCGCCGGCGCAGACGATCGTCGGCCAGGATCCCGCGCTCCGCGTCGGCCCCGAAGACGACGATTTCCACCGGCCGACTTCGAGCGATCCGAGCTGGATCGAGACGGTCTGGTTTCCGCTCTGGATTCCGGAGGAGGCGATCAGCGTCTACGCGCGCGTCTGGTTCCGGCCGAATGCCGGCGAGCAGGGCGGTTCCGTCCACGCCTGGCGCGGGACCGGCGAGATCCTCGCCCATGACGGCTGGACGGAGCCGTTTCAGGGCTTCGGCGATCTGCGCCGGCTCGCGCTCGCCCGCGGCTTCCGCCTCGTCTGCGAGCAGCCGTTGACGCGCTATCGCGTCGTCCACGAGAGCCGCTCGATCGCGCTCGACTTCGTCTTCGAAGCGCGCATGGCGCCGAATCCTGTCGCGCCCGAGGAGTCGCCCGGCATGTTCGCGGGCCATTTCGAGCAGCCGGGCCGCGTCCGCGGGCGCGTGCGCATCGCGGGGCGGGAGCACCCGATCGACTGCGGGAGCGTGCGCGACCGTTCCTGGGGACCGCGGGCGATGCGCAGCGATCTGCGGCTCGGCAACGCGCACGGCACCTCCCGAACGGGCGACGCGTTTTTCGCCTACGTGAATCCCGATGCGAACGGCGTCGAGCGGATCACGAGCGGCTATCTCCTGCGCGAAGGCGCGGCGGCGCGGATCGTCGGGGGCGAGCGCCGGACCGATTGGGACGGCAACCATCCCCGCCGCATCGAGCTCGATCTGGTCGATGCGCTCGGCCGGAGCGCGCAGCTCGTCGGCCGCGTCGCGAACCGCCAGGCCGTCGATGCGGGGCAGGAGATCTACGCCGTTCTGAATCTCGTCGAATGGCGAAGCGAGGGCGCGACGGATCGCGATCTCTGGGGCGAGAATCACGACATCTGGTCGCGGACGGCCTGGCTGGCGGCAGGGCGGGAGGCGCTCCCGCGCCGGTGAGGTCGCGCGCCGGGCCGCGCAGCAGGGCCGGTCATTCGGATCGGGGCCGCGGGTACATCGATTCGAGCAGCGCGTCCCACGCCTCGTCCGTCGCCGTCGCCCGCGTCCGAATCAGCTGCTCGGCGAGCGCGCCGACGACGACGCGCGACGGCGGCTGCTCGGCCAGGGCCGCGGCGACACAGGCCCGGGCGACCTCGTCGGCCGTCGTTGCCCCCGGTGCGTCCTCCGCGAACGAGCGGGTCAGCGCCGCGCGCAGGCCGGCGTTGAATCGGTCGTAGGCCGCAGCGGCCTCGCCGTCACCGCCCTGCCCGAGGCGCGCGAGCGCCGTCCGCCCGAAATCGCTCGCGACGAGGCCCGGCTCGACGATCACGACACCGATGCCGAAGCCCGCGACCTCGAAGCGCAGGACGTCGCTCGCGGCTTCGAGGGCGTATTTCGACGCGTGATAGGCGGCACCGCCCGGAAAGGCGAGGCGGCCGCCCATGCTCGACATCATCAGGATGCGTCCGCGGCCCCGTGCGCGCATGCGCGGCAGGACCCGCTGCGTCAGCCCGATCGCGCCGATCAGGTTCGTCTCGAGCTGTGCCCGGAAGGCACTCAGCGGGAGCGTCTCGAACGCGCCCTGCTGGCCGTGGCCCGCATTGTTGACGAGTACGTCGACGCCGCCCTCCCGGGCCTCGATCTCGGCGACGACGCGCTCGGCGTCGGCCGGATCCGTCACGTCGAGGGTTCGGATCTCGCAGCCGAGCGCCGCGAGCGCGGCGAGCGATTCGACGCGCCGCGCGGTCGCGAAGACGCGAAGCCCTGCCTCCGCGAATCGGCGCGCGCAGGCGAGGCCGATGCCGGAGGAGCAGCCGGTGATCAGGACCGATCGGGACATGCAGGGTCGCCTTCGCGTCGCGGGCCGATCAGAGCAGCTGCTCGATCTCCTTCGCGATCTTCTCCGGCTTGTCGACCGAGCCGAAGCGCTTCACGACCTCGCCGTTTGCGTCGACGAGGAACTTCGTGAAATTCCATTTGATGCCCTCGGTGCCGAGGACGCCGGGCGAGGCGCTCTTGAGATGCTGGAAGAGCGGATGGGCGTTCGGACCGTTGACCTCGACCTTGGCGAACATCGGGAACGTGACGTCGTAGGTCGTCGAACAAAAGCTCTGGATCTCCGCCTCGCTCCCCGGCTCCTGATGGCCGAATTGATCGCAGGGGAAGCCGAGCACGACGAGCCCGCGATCCCGGAGCCTGCGCCACATCGCCTCGAGCCCTTCGTACTGCGGCGTGAAGCCGCATTGGCTCGCGACGTTCACGATCAGGAGCGTCTTGCCGCGATAGTCGGCGAGGGATTGCTTCTTGCCGTCGATCGTCTTCGCTTCGAAATCGTGCACGGTCATGCGGGGCCTCTCGGCTCGGATCCGGGCGCCGCGCCGTTCGGCGGAAGGCCGGGGGCGGGCACACGTTCGATGCGAGCAGCCTAGAGGCCGGGCCCGGGCCCAGCAAGGCAGCCCCCGGCCTGCAAGAGCGTTGGTGCGCAGGAGCGGGGGAGCGAAGGCGTGCATCCGCGCAGGCCCTTTCGCCCGGTCGGTCCGGCGGCTCGGGGGCGAGTTCGGTTAGAGTCGTCGGCCCGGGGCAGGGCGCCCTTCCGGCGCCGGCGCGGCACCGACCCGCGAGGAGCGACATGGCGGCCGACATCCATCTCGACGATCTCGCCGCGCCGGTCCTGCCCGAGACCGTCCGTGCGCTGAACGCGGTCCCGGCCGACGAAGCCCGCCGGCGCATTCCGCTGGACGAGGCGAGCCTGTTCGCCGAGGCGCGCGCGACGGCGGGGCTCGAGGATTTCGGTGCGGCCGATTTCCGCGAAGGGCTCGGCGTTCTGCTGGAGGCGCTCGAGTCGGAGGCCGAGCTGTCGCTGCTCGGGCGGATGTCCGCGCGCGCGCAGATCGCGAAGCTGCTCGTGAACCGCCTGCGACTCGAGGCGGCGGTCGCGCGCCATCCCGAGGCGCTCGAGGTTCCGCTCGAGCGGCCCGTCGTCATCGTCGGCCTGCCGCGGACGGGGACGAGCCATCTGCACAACCTGCTCGCGGCCCATCCCGAGCTGCGCTTCCTGCCCTACTGGGAGAGCACCGAGCCGATCGCCGCCCCGCACGACGTCGTCCCGCCCGGCGGCTCCGATCCGCGCATCGCCCGCGTCCAGGCGGGTCTCGACCAGGGCATGGCGCTGATTCCCCATCAACAGGCGATGCACGCGATCGACGCGCAGACGCCCCACGAGGAGATCGGCTTCTTCTCGATGGACTTCGCCTGCCCGATCTTCTTCACGTCCTTCAAGGTCCCGAGCTACCGCGCCTGGTATCGCAACGCCGACATCACGCGCAGCTATGCCTACGCGCGGCGCGTCCTGCAGGTCGTCTCGTTCCTGCGCGAGGGCGGCAAGCGCTGGGTCCTCAAGAGTCCGATGCACCTCGAGCGGCTTGTCCCGCTGATGAAGACGTATCCCGATGCGCGGGTCGTGCTGACCTTCCGCGATCCCGCCCGGGTCGTGCTCTCGATGGCGACGATGACGGCCTACGGTCGGCGGCTCGTGCAGGAGAAGGTCGATCCCGTCTACATCGGGCGGCAGGTCGCGGACAACGTGCAGGATCGCTTCGACGCCGCGGTCCGCGACATCGGCGTCGTTCCGGCGGCGCAGCGCTGCGACGTCCATTTCGACGCCTACATGAAGGACCCGCTGGCGGCCGTGCGCCGCGTCCTCGAGTTCGCGGGGCTCGACGCGAGCGACGCGACGATGGCGCGCATGCGCGCCTATCAGGAGGCGCATCCGCGCGGGAAGTTCGGGCGCATCGTCTACGACCATGCCGCCGTCGGGATCGATCCGGCCGAGCTGCGCGCCCGCGCACGCCGGTACATCGAGAAGTTCGAAATCGCCTGGGAGGCCGACTGAGATGAAGCTGTCGATTGCATGTGCGCCGGGACCGAAGGCGCGGGAGCTCGCCGTGCGCGCCGAGGCGCTCGGCTACGACCGGATCTGGCTCTTCGATTCGGCGGCCCTCTACGAGGACGTCTTCATCCATCTGGCGCAGATCGCGGAGGCGACGCGGCGGATCGGGATCGGGACGTCGGTGCTCGTCCCGAACCTGCGCCACGTCATGACGACGGCTTCGGCGATCGCGACGGTCGAGCGGCTCGCGCCGGGGCGCCTCGCCTGCGCCTTCGGGACGGGCTTCACGGCGCGCGCGGTGCTGGGCCAGAAGGCGCTCTCCTGGAAGTTCACGCGGACCTATCTCGAACAGCTCCGCGGTCTGCTCGCGGGGCGGGTCGTCGAGATCGACGGCAAGCCCTGCCAGATGATCCATCGCCCGGAGCTCGCCCTCGCGCGGCCGATCGGGGTTCCGATCCTGCTCTCGGCCTTCGGGCCGAAGGGCCTCGCGATCACGCGCGAGATCGCCGACGGCTGGATGGGCTTCGCGGCGCCGCCGGAGCGCTTCGACTGGGCGGTGCAGATGGTGACGGGGACCGTGCTCGATCCGGGCGAGTCGCCGCAGTCTTCGAGGGTCGTGGAAGCGTTCGGGCCCTGGCAGGTCGGCATGTACCACGCGACCTGGGAGGCGAATCCGGCGGCGGTGACCTCGCTCCCGGGCGGCAAGGAATGGTTCGAGCGGATCGCGGCGGCACGGCCCGAGCGCGAGCGGCATCTCGCCGTCCACGACGGGCACGTCACGCATCTGAACGCCGCCGACCGCGCGGCGCTCGCGACCTTCGGCGGGCAGATCCCGTGGTACGGCTGGGTCGGCGAGGCGGACGCGATCCGGAAGCGGGCGGACGAGGCGGCCGCGGCCGGGACGACGGAGATCCTGTACGTGCCCTCGGGCGACGATCTGCTGCGGGAGGCCGAGGCCTTCCATCGCGCGATGCGGCCGCAGGCGGGCTGACGGGCGCGGCCTTGCGCACTCGGGAGGGAAGCCGGTGGACGCGATTCTCAACTTCGTGCAGCTGACCGAGAAGATCGCGACGGCCGGGCAGCCGACGCCCGAGCAGATCGCCGGGATTGCAGCGGCGGGCCATGTCGCGGTCGTGAACCTCGCGGTTCCGGACTCGCATAACGCGGTCGCGAACGAGGGCAGCCTCGTCACGGCGACCGGGATGGTCTACGTCCAGATCCCGGTGAAGTGGGACGCGCCGACCCTCGCCGACCTGCAGCGCTTCATCCGGACGATGCGGACCTTCGAGGGCGAACGCGTCTTCGTCCACTGCGCGATGAACCTGCGCGTCTCGGCCTTCATGTACCACTACCTGACGGTCGAGAAGGGGCTTTCGCCGGAGGCGGCCCGCTCGCCGATCCTCGAGAGATGGCTCCCGAAGATGGACGAGGTCTGGAAGGAATTTCTCGCGCTCGCGCCAGAGGCGATCCGGGGCGCAGCGGCGCCCTGAGCGTCGCGGGGAGCGGATCGAAGCGGCCGGATCGCCCGCGACGCGTCGGCGCCCGGTCGGCCGGTCGGATGCGATGGCTAGGCCTGGGACGCGAGACCGCCGGAGGCCGCGATCCGCCGGTCGATCTCCGCATGCAGCTGCTGGATCCGCTGCTCCTGCTCGGAGAGGCGCACGCCCGTACAGCCCGCGGACGCGAGCCCGCGCTGGACGAGGGCCATGTTCGCCACGTCCTGCTCGAGCACGACGCCGAGCTCCGGCGCTTTCTGGCTCGTCCGGCGTCGCGGCGGTCGCGTCGCACCCGAGAGATCGGTCTCGGGCTCGACGCCGAAGAACGGCGTCGGCCGGACCCCGGGCCGGGCCTTTCGCGCGAGGGTCCAGACGTGGAAGAAGCAGCGCGCCGGATCCGTCGCGTGCGGCAGGAAGCGCATCACCTGCGCTGCTTCGGGCAGCAGGTTCATCGCGAGGTTCGGAAAGATCGACGGGTTCCAGTTGTCGACGAGCTGATCTTCGCTGAAGCGCGAATAATCGATGCCGAAGACGTTGTCGGGAAGCCGCTTCGCCCGGCGCAGCGCCTCGCGGACGTCCATCGCGGTCCCGGTGAAGCGCGCGGGGTCGATGCCCGCGGCGGCGAGGGTCGCTGCGAGGCCCGGCGAGAGGCTGCTGCGATCGGCGATCCGCGGACTCGGCAGGCCGAGCGGGCTGATGACGCGGGCATGACCGTTCGGATAGTAGTCGTACTGGTTCCGGAGCTCGTCGATCGAGTCGAGGATCTGCGGATGCGTCGCGTGCGTATGGTAGGGCTCGAGGAAGGCCTCGCTGGCGACCTTCCAGTTGCATTCGAGCGAGACCACGACGTCCTTGACGAGATGGAGCGACTCGAGCGCATAGGCCGCGAGCAGCTCCGGCATCGGGGCGAGATGACCGGCGAGGGGCGGCGCGCTGGCGTCGAGGGCGACGAAGACGAAGGGCCCCCAGAGCTCGCAGCGCACCGCAGCGAGCCCGAGATCACCCGTGAGGGCACGTTCGTCGAAGAGCTCGCGGTCGCTGACGTGCAGGTTTCCGCCGTCGAGGCCGTAGATCCAGCCGTGAAACGAACAGACGAAGCTCGCGGCGCGGCCGCATTCGCCGGCGACGAGCTGGCGGCCGCGATGGCGACAGACGTTGTAGAAGGCGCGGACTCCGTCGTCGCGTCC
>CAZFKD010000241.1:0-6761 GCA_964519695.1 uncultured Spirochaetaceae bacterium | reverse complement strand
CGATGCCCGCGGCGGCGCAGCGCCTCCATCAGGATCAGCATCGGCGCCGCCGGGCCGGTCCATTTCCAGTCGCTCACGAGCTGGAGGATCTTCACGCGTCCGTGGCCCGCGTCCGCTCCCAGAGCTTCGCGTACTTGAGAAAGACGTAGAAGCCGCTCGCCCCGGCGATGACGAAGCCGGGAATGCCGTCGCGGAACCCGGCCCGCAGGACGAAGCTGCGCAGGAAACGCGCCGGAGGACGCAGCACGAGATCGCGCAGGCGGAACCGGACGCCGTCCCGCGCGAGCGCGGCCGCCGCCTCGCTGCTGAAGAACTGGATGCGCGCGATCTGATCCGCCAGATCGCGATAGCTGTAGTGCTCGAGCTCGCCCGCAAGCCGGGCCACCGGCCCTTCGACCTCGATCCGTCCGTGCGGATCGCGGCCGGCATAACGTCCGAGCGAGCGCCGGAACAGCCGCAGCTTCCAGTCCGGATAGAAATCGCCGTGGCGGATCCAGCGCCCGAGATGGAAGGTCGCACGATTGACCTCGTAGCCCGCGGCGTCCGAGGTCGCTGCGCTCGAAAGCGCCCGCTCGATCGCCGCCGCGAGGACCGGCGCCACGACCTCGTCCGGGTCGATCACGAAGACCCAATCGTGTTTCGCGAGAGAGACGGCGAAGCTCTTCTGCGCGACGTCCCCGGCGTAGGGGCGCCGCTCGACCCGCGAGGCCAGCCGGCGCGCGACGGCCTCGCTGCCGTCGCGGCTCTTCGCATCGACGACCACGATGATCTCGTCCGCCCAGGCGATCGACGCGAGACAGCGCTCGAGCTCGCGCTCCTCGTCGCACGCCAGCACGCAGACGCTGAACGGTGCGCGCGCGACTGCGGCCGGCTTCATCCGCGCAGACGCTCGACGGAGCGGACGCCTTTGACCCGGCGGATCTCCTTCATCACGGCCGAGAGCGTCTGCGCGTCGCCGACCCAGAGCTCGAAGAACTGCTCTGCGCCGGTGCCCTGGGTCTCGGCGGTCGTGACACGCGCCGAGCCGATGTTGATGCCTGCGGCGGAGATCGTGTTGGTGATCTTGGCGAGCATCCCGGGCTCGTCCTTCGAGACGACGCGGATCTCGACCGCGCGCTTCACGTCACTCGCCGCGTCCCAGTCGACCTCGATCCGGCGCGCGGGATCGAGGGCGAAGACCTTCACGCAGCCGCGGGTATGCACCGTGACGCCGCGGCCGCGGGTGACGAAGCCGATGATCTCATCGCCGGGTAGCGGCTCGCAGCAGCCGGCGAAGCGCACGAGCACGTCGGGCGTGCCGGAGACCCGCACGCCCGAGCTCGAGCGCCGGCGCTCGCGGGAGAAGAGCTGGCGCAGCCGCTTCGGAACGGCAGAGACGGCGGACGAGACGGGCGCCGCCTGCACGGACTTCTTGCCCTGCGCATGGCCCGGCACGTTGCCCTGCGGACTGCCCGGCGCGCCGCCTTCGACGAGCTTGCGCACGACGGCGACCGTCGTCAGCTTGCCGTAGCTGAGCGCGGCGAGCAGATCGTCCTGGCTCTGTCCCGAACCTTCGCTCGCGAGCCATCGGGCGAGGCGCCCGTCCTGCTCGACCTGCGCGAGGGTGAGATCGTGCTTGCGCAGCTCGCGCTGGAGCAGGTCGCGGCCGAGCGTGACCGCACGCGCCTTGCCCGCCTGCCGGATCGCGTGGCGGATGTGGTTGCGGGCCTTCGAGGAGACGGCGAACTCGAGCCAGTCCTTGCGCGGCGCGCGCTCGGGCTGGGTCAGGATCTCGACGGTATCGCCGCCCTTCAGCTTCTGGCGGAGCGGAACGAGGCGGCCGTTGACCTTGGCACCGGCGCAGTGCGATCCGACCTCGCTGTGGATCGCGTAGGCGAAATCGATCGGCGTCGCGCCGACGGGCAGGTTGATGACCTCGCCCTTCGGCGTGAAGACGAAGACCTCGTCGGGGAAGAGGTTCAGCTTGACGGCGTCGAGGAACTCGTGGGGATCCGAGATCTCCTTCTGCCATTCGACGAGCTGGCGCAGCCAGTCGAACTTCGCGTCGTCGCGTTCGGCCGCGAGCCGTCCTTCCTTGTACTTCCAATGGGCGGCGATGCCGAGCTCGGCGTCGCGGTGCATCTCGCGGGTCCGGATCTGGATCTCCATGCGCTCGCCGAACTGGCCGATCACCGTCGTATGCAGCGAGCGGTAGCCGTTCGGCTTCGGCAGCGCGATGTAGTCCTTGAAACGGCCGGGCACCGGCGGCCAGAGCGAATGGAGCTGGCCCAGCACGGCATAACAGTCGCCGATGCTGCCCTCGATCACGACGCGGAAGCCGATCGCGTCGTAGATCTGCTCGATCTCGATGTCCTGGCTCTTCATCTTCGCATGAATGGACGAGATGTCCTTCATGCGGCCGGCGACCTCGCAGGCGAGGCCGAGCTCGGCGAGGCGCGACGAGATGACGCCGATCACGCCCTCGATGTAGCGCTCGCGCTCGTCGCGCGAGACGAGCAGCTTCGCCTCGAGCTCGGCGGCGACCTCGGGCTCGAGCACGTGGAACGCGAGGTCCTCGAGCTCCTGCCTCATCCAGTAGACGCCGAGCCGATGCGCCAGCGGGACGTAGATTTCCATCGTCTCCTGGGCCACCCGGCGCCGGGACTCCTCGCCCATGTGGACGATCGTCCGCATGTTGTGCAGCCGATCCGAGAGCTTGATCATCAGGATGCGGATGTCCTCGGACATCGCGATCAGCATCTTGCGGAAGTTCTCGGCCTGCTGCTCGCGGGCGCTCTTGAACTCGATGCGGGCGATCTTCGTCAGGCCTTCGACGAGGAAGGCGACCTTCGGGCCGAACAGGCGTTCGATCTCGTCGCGGGTCGTGAGGGTGTCTTCGAGGGTGTCGTGGAGCAGGCCGGCGATGATCGTGTCTTCGTCGACGAAGAGCTCGAGCAGGATGCCGGCGACCTCGAGCGGATGGATCAGGTACGGCTCCCCGGAGAGCCGTTCCTGGCCGTCGTGGACCTTCGCCGTGAAGACGTAGGCGCGCTGCAGCCGTTCGACGTCCGCCTGGGGGTTGTAGTCCAGGAGGCGGTCGGCGATGTCGTTGAAGCGGACCATCGTGGGCACGAAAAACGCCTGCGGATCCGGGGAGTTGGCGAGGCCCGGAAACTTAGACAGCTTATCCGTGCAGAGCCGCCGCGGCAACGCGCAGACGCGACGAGCGCTCGGCGGCGGCAAGCCGCTAGGCGGGCCGTCGTCGCTCGGGAACAGTCACCGCCGGGGTCGGAAGCTGCCCGGGCTCCGCGCGGCCCGGGATCAGCTCGAAGGCTACCCCGCGGCGAAGGCGGCCATGACCGCCGCACGCCCGAAGCGCGGCCGGATCGTGTCCTCCTGCCCCGCACGCACCGCGCGGATCACGAGCAGGACCTCGGAAACGGCACGCTCGAGATCGTCGTTGACGACGGCGAAATCGAACAGATGCGCCGCGGCGAGCTCGCGGTCGGAGAGCGCCATGCGGCGCTGGATGACGGCCTCGTCGTCGGTTCCCCGCCCGCGCAGGCGCTCCTCGAGCACGGCGAGCGAAGGCGGCAGCAGGAAGATCAGGCAGGCGTCGGCGATCCGCTGTTTGACCTGCGCCGCGCCCTGAACCTCGATCTCGAGGACGACGTCGTGGCCCGCCTCGCGCGGACCTTCGATGGCGGCCCAGCTCGTGCCATAGATGTTGCCGCCGTATTCGGCATGCTCGAGGAAGCGGCCGGCCTGGACGAGCGCGCGGAACACGCCCTCGCTGACGAAGTGGTAGTCGACGCCGTCCTGCTCGCCATTGCGCGGCTTGCGCGTCGTATGCGAGGTCGAGATCCGGAGCTCGGGATCGAGCTCGAGGATCCGGCGGCAGAGCGTCGTCTTGCCTGTGCCGGAGGGCGCCGCGATCACGAAGACGTGGCCGCGCGAATCGCTTCCGCCCGCGGCAGGGACCTCCCGTCGCGCCTGCGTCATCCGTCGAGCTCCTCGTTGAAGTCCGGGGCGAGGCGGGTCGCGATCGTCTCGGGCGTGATCGCCGAGAGGATCACGTGGTCGCTGTCCGTCAACACGATCGAGCGCGTCCGCCGGCCCTCCGTCGCGTCGAGCAGCTTGCCCCGCCTGCCCGCCTCCTCCCGCAGCCGGCGCATCGGCGAGGAGCCGGGCGAGACGATCGCGATCACGCGCGCCGCCATCACGAGATTGCCGTAGCCGATGTTCACCATCGTCGGCTTCGCGCGCTCCACCCGTTCGCGCGGCGCGCGCTCGACCTCGCTCCCGCCGGCTGCCCCGCGCTCGCGCGCGTCTTCCCTACTCAATGTTCTGCACCTGCTCGCGAATGCGTTCGAGCTCGGTCTTGAGCCCGACCACGTCCTGGGCGAGCGCGGCGTCGCTCGCCTTCGAGCCGACGGTATTCGCCTCGCGGCCGAGCTCCTGGAGCAGGAAGTCGAGCCTCCGCCCGACCGGGTTCTCCGGCCCCCCGGCGCGCAGCGTCTCCTCGAACTGCGCGACATGGCTCCGCAGTCGGACGAGCTCTTCCGTGATGTCGAGGCGATCCGCCGCGATCACGATCTCCTGATGCAGGCGCGCGTCGTCCGAGAGACCGACGTCCCGCCGGATCTGCTCGGCCCGCTTCTGGAGCCGCTGGCGCGCCGCCTGCACGACTTCGCCCGAGCGCGCTTCGAAGGCGTCGGCGAGGCCCACGACCGTCGCGAGCCGGCCCTCGATCTCGAGCCGGAGCGCTTCGCCCTCCGCCGCCCGCATCGCGACCAGCCCCCGGATCGCCTCGTCCACCGCGTCGTCGACCACCGCCGCGAGCGCCTCCGCATCGACCTCGCTCTCGACGACCCGCGTCACGCCGGGCAACGCCAGCAGCGAGGCGACGTCGAGCGCGCCCGTCAGCGCATGGCGCCCCGCGAGCGTTCGCGAAGCCTCGACGTATTGCGCCGCGATCGCCTCGTCGATCACGAGCTTCGCCGCTCCGGCGTTCGTCGCGAGCGTGACGACGACTTCGACCTTGCCGCGCGCGAGCGCGCCCTGGATGCGCTGCTTGAGCGCGTTCTCCCGATCCGCGAGCAGGCGCGGCAGACGGATGCGCAGATCGAGATGGCGATGGTTCACGCTGCGCGCCTCGACCTCGAAGGCCATGCCTGCGGCCTCGCGAGACGCCCGCCCGAACCCGGTCATGCTGAAGATCACGAAGCCTCCGATGCGGGCCGCGCCGCGCCCGCCGGTGAAACGAGTCGAGTGCGAAGCTCTTCCGCGGTGACGGCGGCCGTCCCCAGCTTCGAAACGGCGATGCCGGCCGCGGCGTTGGCGACGACGCACGCGTCACGCAGCGAGGCCCCCGCCGTCCGGCAGAGCACGAGCGCGGCCATCGACGTATCACCGGCGCCCTGGACGTCGTAGACCGCCAGTCGATTCGCGGGGACATCGAAAACGACGCCGTCCGTGCCGAGCGCGCTGATCCCTTCCCCGCCGCGGGTCACCACGATCTCCGCTCCGTCGAGCGCCGCTCGCAGCTTCTCGAGCAGCCGGACGCGGTCCTCGAACCCGTCGCCGCGGCCACCGACCGCGGCACAGGCCTCGGCGAGGTTCGGCTTGACGAGGTTGGCGCCGCGAAAGCGCGGGAGCTCCCGCTTCGGATCGGCCGCGACCGGAATCCCCCGCGCGCGGGCCGCCGCGATCACCCTTCGAGCGAGCCCGTCGGCGAAGAGCCCCTTGTCGTAGTCGGCGAGGACCACGGCGTCGCACGCAGCGAGCCGCTCGAGGATCAGCCTTTCGAGCTCCGCGCGCTCCGGAGCGGCGAGCGGCTCTTCGACCTCGCGATCGAGGCGCAGCATCTGACGCGCCTGCGCGACGACCCGCAGCTTGTGGGTCGTCGGTCTCCCCGGCGACGCGACGAGCCCCGAAGTCTCGAGCCCGATCTCCGCAGCCCTTTCGCACAGGAGGGCGCCTTCGCGATCGTCGCCGATCAGCCCGACGAGGTCGGCCCGCGCGCCGAGCGAGACCAGGTTGCGAGCGACGTTGCCCGCTCCGCCGAGCGCATGGCGCTCTTCGCGGATGCGCACGATCGGCACCGGGGCCTCGGGGCTGATCCGCTCGACCTCGCCGACCCGATACTCGTCGAGCATCAGATCGCCGACGACGAGGACCCGCAGCGCGGCCATCCGCTCGAGCACGTCCAGGAGCGCCGCGCCGTCCCTCTCGCTCAAGCCCGACTTCCCCTCTGCGCGCGCGTCGGCGCGGACGCCTTCTCTGCGGCCCGTCTCTACCCGTCGCCGCGTGGTCCGGCGCTCTCGTCCGCGCGCGGTCCACGGGCACGCGAAGCCCGCTCGGCCTCGCTCGCCAGGACATGGGCGAGGACCGGACGGTCCGGGCGGCCGCGAAGATGCCACAGGAGCAATCCCGCCCGCTCCCTTGCGCGCCGGCGGCTGCGCGCGGAGAACGGAGCCGCGAGGGCGAGCAGAGCCAGCCCGAACAGCCCGCGCACGGCGCGCAGACTGCGGACCTGCCGGGCCGTTCCCGCACCGCGCCGCACGCGCAGGAAGCGATCGAGGGCGCGCTCGTACTCGATCCGGGTCGCGAGCGGCGCGCGCGCCTTGCTGGTCGCGCCGAGGCGGTGGACCGCGCCCAGCGCGGGAGCGAAGACGACGGCATGCCCCGACGCCCGCACACGCCAGCAGAAATCCGTCTCTTCGAGGAAGAAGAAGTAGCCCTCGTCGAACTCGCCGAGGACGTCGAAGAGCCGGCCGCGC
>CAZFKD010000240.1:0-6796 GCA_964519695.1 uncultured Spirochaetaceae bacterium | reverse complement strand
GGGCGCGACTGGTCGTGGTCTATCCGGATGCGATCGCGTTCCAGGGGCTCGCCGACGCCGATCGGCGCTCCGATCGCTGGTCCTGGATCCGGCCCGTGATGCCGCCCGGCGCGCTGATCCAGCGACTCGTGGTCGGCGCGGCGGGGCGCGTCTGGATCGGGACGGATCGCGGGCTGCTCGAGGCGCGGGCCCTCGATGCGGCGTTCGCCAGGGCGAGTCCGCCCGCGGGCTCGGGGGCTTGTGTCGATGTCGTCGATCGGGCGGGACTGCCGGGCGCGGCCCGGGTGCTGGCGCTGTGTCGCTCGAACCTGCTGGCCCTGATCGACGAGGGCGCCGAGCTCGCGGCCGCTTCGCCCGACTCCCCGATCGCCGAGGCGCGGAGCGGGACCGGGGGGGGCGCAGTCGACGCGCTGCCGCCGGATCCGCCGGTCGCCGAGATCCGGCGCCGGGCGCTCGAGCGGGTCGGGCTTTCGATCGAGCGCGCCGAATCGCTCTGGCAGGGACTCCGGCGGCGCGCCTACTGGCCCGATCTCCAGCTGCGCGGCGGCTACGACGCCGATCGTGATCGCGATCGCAACCACGACCAGAGCTTTCTCTCCGGCGATATCCGCAACCTGATCGATCGGGGTCGTGGTGAAGGGCATCAGTACGGCGCGGCCATCGTGCTGGACTGGGAGCTCGGCGGCCTCGCCTATCCCGACGACTCTGTCGCGCTCGTTCGCGAGCTGCGGCAGGTGACGAGCCTGCGCGACGACGTCTCGGATGAAATCCATCAGCTCTATTTCGAGCGCCAGCGGATCCGCGCGCGCCTCGCCGGCCCGGCCGATGCGTTCGCGCCCGGCGAGGCCGCGGATCTCGCGCTGCGCGCGGCCGAGCTCGACGCCGGTCTCGACGCCTGGACCGGCGGCTGGATCAGCGCGTGGCGCAGCGCGAGCGCCCGCTCCCCCGATCACCCCCGTCGCATCGAGCGTTCGATCGACTGACCGAGCCCCGCAATCAAGGAGACTGCATGCGTTTCAAGAACTTTCTCTTCCTGTCCAGCCTCGCCCTCGCCTCGCTCGCGAGCGGCGCCGCCCAGGCGCTGCCCATCATCTCGGAGCTCTTCTACGACGCCGTCGGTTCCGACGACGGGGAGTCGTTCGTCGAGATCTACGGTCTGCCGGGTACGTCCCTCGATGGATTCAGGATCGATGGCGTCAACGGCGCGAACGGTGCCGTCGGCCCGACGGTCCTGTTGTCCGGGACGATCGGGGCCTCCGGGCTCTTCGTCGTCGCCGATCGGCGCAGCGACGGGACGACCTCGGTCCTCGGCGCGGATCTGCTCGCGAACTTCGACTTCCAGAACGGGCCGGATTCCATCATCCTGCGCCAGGGCGATCGGATCTTCGATGCGCTCGGGTACGGGACCTTCGGCGAGGGAGAGATCAACGCCGGAGAGGGAAGCCCGGCGCCGGGAGTGGCTGCCGGCTCGAGCCTCGCGCGCCGGTTCGCGAACATCGATACCGACGACAACCTCGCCGACTTCATCGTGCTCGAAACGCCGACGCCGGGGACGGCACCGATCTCGGTCGTGCCCGAGCCGGGGACGGCGCTGCTGCTCGGCCTCGGGCTCTCGGGGCTCGCATCGGTCTCGCGTCCGCGCGGCGGTCGCGGCGGTGCAGGCGTCGCTTCGAACGGCTGAGCGAAGCGGGAAGACGCGGATCGGGCCGGTTCGAGTCCCGATCCGCGTCGGATCCGCCGCCGAATCGATCGGGATCCGAAACACCATCGCCGACCGGATCGCTCGGCCGATCGGCCGACGCGTCGACGTCGGCCTCGCATTCGGGGATGCGTGCGGGCGATGGCCCTCAGGAGATCGCCCGGCGCAGACCCGAAGCGAGCGGATGGAGCGCGCATGGTATGGTTCGCCGACTCGCTCGTGCGAAGCGACCGTGCGGCGGATCTCTGGGGGGCGTCGGGCGCGCGATGCAGCTGGGCTTCAATACCAATTTCCGGTATCGCGACGTGGTCTTCCACGTCCAGACCGAGGACTCGGGCCGCGCGAATCCCCACGTCATCACCCACATCTTCCACGGCGGCAACATCATCGCGTCGCTGAAGAGCGACTACTCGGCGCTGCTCGTCGAAGTGGACCTCGAAGCCGCCGTGCGCAAGCTGATGGAGTCCCAGCACAAATCGATGTTGAAGCAGCTATCGCGCGGCGAGTTCGATCGCGCCATCGGCGAACGTCTCGGTCCGGAGATCTTGCGCGCGGGCACGGCCGCCGGGGCGGGGATCGGCGAGAGCTCGGATACGGGCGAGGTGCCGGCGATTGGCGGCGAATCGGAGACGGGCTCGTCGGCAACGGATCGGACCCCGGGGCTCTCGCGGCGCGCGCCGCCGCCGCCGCTCGGGGGACCTGCTTCGACGCTCCCGCCCTCGTCGTCTTCGTCGTCTTCTTCTTCCGCCGCTGCTGCTGCGTTGGACCACGCGCATGCGACGGCCGAGCGAACGGTGGTGAACCCGCCGACGCGGGAGACGACGTCGGGCCTCGCGCGGGTGTTCGGGGATCGTGTGGTCTCCGAAAAGCCGCTCGACGAGGTCGTGCTCGACTATCTCGTCGAGAATGCGCGCAAGCGAAAGCGCCAGCCCAAGCCGTGAGCGCGGGCCGTGGGCGAGCGCAGACGTACGAGGACGATTTCTTGAAGGCGGATGTCGTGGGGAAGCGGGCCGCGAGGAAGAGCGGTTGAGGCGACGCATGACGAGCGCGCCCGGCGAGTCGCCGGTGCGCATGTATCATGTCTCCAAGTCCTACATGGCGGGCCAGTACGCGCTGCACGACGTCTCGCTCGAGATCCGGCGCGGCGAGTTCGTGTTCCTGACCGGCTCGTCTGGCGCCGGCAAGACGACGCTGCTCGAGCTGATCTTCGCGGCGGAGCGGCCGAGCGAGGGGCAGATCGTCGTGCTCGGACGCAACGTCGCGCGGCTCGGGGCGAGCGCGATCCCGGCGCTGCGGCGTCGGGTCGGCGTCGTGTTCCAGGACTTCAAGCTGCTGGACGACCGCACCGTCGAGGAAAACGTCCGGCTCGCGCTCGACGTCGTCGGGACCCCGCGCCGGGAGGCGCGCACGCGGGTCTTCCAGCTGCTGAAATCCGTCGGGCTGCAGCATCGCCGCTTCCATCATCCGCGCTCGCTCTCCGGCGGCGAGCAGCAGCGCGTCGCCCTCGCGCGGGCGCTCGTCAACGAGCCCGAGATCCTGCTCGCCGACGAGCCGACCGGAAACCTCGATCCCGAGCTCACGCTCGAGATCATGGACCTGATCGCGTCTGCCTCGACCCGAGGAACGACGGTCGTCGTCGCGACCCACGACCACTCGCTGATCGAGCGCTACGGCAAGCGCGTCCTGCGCCTCGACGGCGGCCGCGTCGCCGAGGACATCCCGGCGACGGCGGGCATCGAGCGGGGGGGCGGCGTGTGAACCGGGTCTTGATCCTGATCGGGATCGCCTTCGCGAACGCGGCGCGCGGCATCCGCCAGGCGAGCACGACGAGCCTGCTCGCCGTCCTGACGATCGCCGTCGTGCTCGTCCTGATCGGGAGCGCCTCGCTGCTCGTCGCCAACATGGCGGGGCTGCTCGACGAGTTCGGGAGCGAGCTCGTGCTGACCGCCTATCTCGAGCCGGATCTGGCCGAGGGCGCCCAGCAAGCGCTCGCCGATCGCATCGCGGAAGAAGAGGGCGTCGCGGCCGTCGCGCTGGTGGGTCGCGAGGAGGCGCTCCTGCGCTTCGAGCGGATCGCCGGCAGCGCCGAGCTGCTCGCGGGGCTCGCCGAGAATCCGCTGCCCGCCTCGGTCGAGATCACGCTCGCGCCGCAGGCGCGGACGAAGGCCGCGATCGACGCCCTCGAAGCGACGCTCGCAGGTCTCCCCGGCGTCGACGAGCTCGCCTACGGCCAGGACTGGATCGAGGGCTATGGGCGCGCGATTTCCCTCGTGCGCGGGCTCGCGCTCGGACTCGGCGCGGTGCTCGGCCTCGCGGCGCTCTTGATCGTCGCGAACACGATCCGGCTCGCGGTCTACGCGCGCCGCGACGAGCTCGAGATCCTCGCGCTGGTCGGCGCGAGCCGGACCTTCGTGCGCGTGCCGTTCCTGCTCGAAGGGACGATCCAGGGGCTGCTCGGCGGCCTGCTCGCCCTCGCGATCCTGCTCGCGACCTACGAGCTGCTCCTGCCGCAGCTCCGCTACGGACTCGAGCTCCTGCTCGGCAAGGCGGAGCTCGGCTTTTTCACGGCCGGCGAATCGATCCTGCTGGTCGCGGCGGGGGCGCTGCTCGGACTGCTCGGCTCGATCACGGCGATGGTCGGCTGGCGGGGAACGTCGTGAGGCGGCCTGCGATCGCGGCGGCGATCGCTCTCGCGATCGCATCGCCCGGGGCGGCCGCAGACCGGGCGCAGCAGCTCGAAGGGCTGCGCGAGAAGATCGAGCAGAGTCGCGAGCGCGTGACCGGGCACGAGGCCTCGGAGCGCGCGGTTCTCGAAGAGCTCGAGGCGGTCGATCGCCGCCTCGCCGACGTGACCCGCGAACGGGACGCGGCGCGCCGGGAAGTCGGCGATGCGCGGGCGAGGCTCGAGGTCGTGCGGCCGAGACTCGAAGAAGCCCGGAGCGAGCTCGAGCGCACCCAGCGCGCGCTCGCGGCGCGGGCGGTCGCGCTCTACCGGGGCGGCGAGATCGGGCCGGTGCGCGTGCTCTTCGCGGCGCAGTCGCTGCCGGATCTGCTCGCCCGGGCGGGCGCGCTGCGCATGCTCGTGCGTCACGACGCGGAGCTCGTCGCGCGCTTCGCCGGCGAACGCGACACGCTCGCCGCGGTCGAGCGCGAAGCGCAGGCGCTCGTCGCCCGTCGGGAAGAGGCGACGGTCCGGCTGACGGGCCTGGTCGCCTCCCTCGACCGGGAGCGCCGCGGCAAGGCCGCGATCCTCGCCGACGTGCGGCGCGATCGGACCGTCGAACGCCGGCTGCTCGTCGAGCTCGAGCAGGCGGCGCAGGCCCTCGAAGCGACGATCAAGAGCCTCGGTCGCGAGCAGCGGTCCGCGGCGGGGCGGGACGGGTCGAGCGTCCCGGGCGGGGCGCCTGCCGGACTCGAGCGCGGGGCACTGCTCCCCCCGGTGGCCGCGCGCGTCACGCAGCGCTTCGGTCGCGTCGTCGATCCGGAGTTCCAGACCGAGACCTTCCGAAGTGGCGTCGAGTTCGCAGCGGAGGCCGGCGTCCCCGTGCGGAGCGTGGCGCGCGGCATCGTCCGCTTCGCGGGCTGGTTCCGCGGCTACGGACGGATCGTGATCATCGACCATGGCGACGCCTATCACACCGTGTCCGGCCATCTCGACGAGATCCAGGTCGCGGTCGACGACGTCGTGCTGGGGGGGCAGCCGATCGGTACGGTCGGCGAGACCGGCTCGCTCGGGGGCCCGAGTCTCTACTTCGAGCTGCGTCGGCAGGGCAGCCCGATCGACCCGGTGCCGTGGCTGCGCAGCGACTGACGCGCGTGCGACCCGGGCGCGCTGCATCTTCCCTATCCGCGCCTGCTAAGGTTTTCTCCGATTCCCACTCGGAGCGCACGAACCCGTGAAGATGCGACGTCCCGCGAATTTTCTGGCCCCCTTCGGCTGCGGCGTGGCCGTCGCGATCGCGGCGACGAGCCTCGTCGGCCAGGCCGAGCCCTCGGCCCCCGGCGTGCTCGCCCCGCCGAGCGCTGCCGAGAGCGCCTCGGCCCGGCGCTACGAAGACCTCTCGCTATTTACGAGCATCCTCGAGCTCGTCCGCGGCCATTACGTCGAAGAGGTCGACGAGCATGCCCTGCTGCAGAGCGCGATGAAGGGCCTGCTCCGGGATCTCGATCCCCATTCCTCGTTCATGGAGCCGACCGAGTTCGACGAGATGCAGGTCGAGACGAAGGGCGAATTCCACGGTCTCGGCATCGAGATCTCGAAGGCGACCGGCGACACCATCGAGGTCGTCTCGCCGATCGAGGGGACCCCCGCCCAGCGCGCCGGGATCAAGGCTCGCGACCGGATCAGCTCGATCTGTCCGACCGAGAAGCCCGCGGACTGGACGGAGCCCTGCCGCGACACCGCGAACATGTCCCTCGGCGAGGCGGTCACCTTGATGCGCGGACGCAAGGGCACCACGATCACCATCTACATCCTGCGCGAAGGCCTCGCCGAGCCGAAGCGGTACGACATCAAGCGCGACACCGTGACGGTCGCCTCGGTCCGTTCGGAGCTTGTCGAGCCGGGGATCGGTCATCTGCGCGTCTCGTCCTTCCAGGAGCGCACGAGCCAGGACGTGGGCGCCCAGCTCGATCGCCTCGCGGAGCAGAACGGAGCGCCGCTCGCGGGTCTCGTCGTCGACCTGCGCGACAACCCGGGCGGTCTGCTGAACCAGGCCGTCGAGATGGCGGACCACTGGCTGCCGGAAGGGCTCGTCGTCTACACCCAGGGTCGCGACCCGAGCGAACGAACCGAGTACCGCTCCGACGCCGCGGTGCGCGGCGGCGAGTATCCGATCGTCGTGCTCGTGAACGAGGGCAGCGCTTCCGCCTCGGAGATCGTCGCCGGCGCACTCCAGGACCGGCACCGCGCGATCGTGCTCGGCAAGCCGACGTTCGGGAAGGGCTCGGTGCAGACCGTCTATCCGCTCGAGGGCGGCGCCGGTCTGCGCCTCACGACTGCGCTCTACTACACCCCGGCCGGTCGTTCGATCCAGGAGGTCAGCATCACGCCCGACATCGAGGTCGATCCCGCCGCCCCGGCGGAGCTCGGGCTCC
>CAZFKD010000239.1:0-6802 GCA_964519695.1 uncultured Spirochaetaceae bacterium | reverse complement strand
CGGGGTCAGAGCGCGCTCGTCGTGCTCTCGCAGACGCCGCAGGCCGGGAGCCGAGCCGAGCTGGTCCTCGAAATGCAGCACCGCCGGACACGCTTCAGCGGCCCTCCGGCCCTGCTCGACGCCCTCGAGGCGACCGCCGTCCTGCGCCGCCACCGCACACGCCCGGTCGGCCACGAGGTCCCGCTCTCGCTCGACGTCGATCCCGATGCCGATCCCGATGCCGATCCCCTCCGCCCATGACGAATCCGGCGCTCCGGCCCGCACCGTCGATCCGACCCGGGCACCGGGCCCGGCGGCGGGACGGATGCGGGTGGCCTGCCTGCTGATCCCGGACCTGCCGCTCCAGGCCGCGCTGCGCGCGGAGCCCGAGCAGGCCGATCGCCCCCTCGTCGTCACGACCGGCCCGGGCCCGAGGGCCGAGATCCTCTCCGCCTCCCGCGAGGCCGTGCGCGGGGGCGTCCAGCTCGGGCAGAGCCTGCGGCAGGCCCGCGCCGTGCAGCCCGAGCTCGAGGTCCGCATCGCATCGCCCGTGCTCGAACGGGCGGCGAGGGCCGCGCTGCTCGACGTGGCGCTCTCGCTCTCGCCGCGGGCCGAGACGGTCGCGCGCAGCGGGGGACACTTCGCAGCCGAAGGCGCCGTGCTGCTCGATGCCACCGGAATCTCGGCGCTGCACGAGAGCGAGAGCCGCTTCGCCTCCGTCCTCCACGCCCGCGCGGCGCGCGCCGGCCTGCACGGCTTCGTCGCGCTCGCCGCCTCCCGCGGCCTCGCCCGCCTCGCCGCCCGCCAGCTCGCCTACACCGCCTACGCCGCCACCGACACCCCTGCCGACGACGCCCCCCGCCGCGCCCACGCGCCCGAGACGACCCGGATCGTGGCGCCGAAGAAGGAGCTCTCCTTTCTCGCGCCGCTTCCGATCGACCTGCTCGACCCCGACGACGAGACCGCCGAGATGCTCTCCCGCTTCGGGATCCATCGGATCCGGGACTTGTTAGGCCTGTCCCGACGCGACCTCGCCGCACGTGCCGGTCCCGGGATCCTCTCGCTCGTCGCCCGGGCGCGGGGCGAGGAGATCGAGCCCCCGATCGAAGCGCCGCGCGGGGGCGCCCTCGAGGAGGGCATCGATCTCGAGAGCCCGCTCGAGAACCTCGAGCCCCTCGCCTTCGTGCTGCGCGGCCTCGTCTCGCGCTTGACCGAGCGATTGTCGCTGCGCGCGCTCGGATGCGGGGAGCTGCGGGCGAGCCTGCGCTTCGAGCGCGGCGGATGCGACGAGCGACGGATCGCGCTCGCGTCGCCCACCCAGAACGAGCGTGTCCTGCTCCGGCTGCTGCGTCAGGCGCTGGAATCGAAGCCCCCGGCTGCGGCCATCGACGGCGTCACGCTCGTCTGCGAAGGCCTGCCGCTCCGCCGCGAACAGCTCGATCTCTTCCGACCGCGCGGCCCCGATCCGAACCGGCTCGACCAGGCCCTCGCGGAGCTCGGCTCGATCTGCGGGAGCGAGCGCGTCGGCTCACCCGACGTGCTCGACGATCACCGTCCCGACGCCTTCACCCTGCGACCCTTCACCGGCCGGACGAGCGAGCTCGCCCGTCCCGCAAAGAATGCGTCGAAGAACGAAGACGATCCGAAACCCACCGGCAGTGTGTCGCCACGCACCCGAGCCCAACACGCTCCGGCCGGCGCAGCACCCACCGCTCGGCGATCGGCCGCGCGCCTCATGCTCCGCGCCGTGCGGCCACCGGCGCGCGCCGAGGTCCGGATCGAAGGCGGTCGTCCCGTCTTCCTTCGCAGCGCCGTCAGTCGAGGGGAGATCGTCGAGATCGCGGGCCCCTGGCGCACGACCGGGCATTGGTGGTCGGAGACGGGCCATTTCGCCACCGATCATTACGACGCCCAGATCAGCGACGGCAGCGTGGTCCGGTTGTGTTTCGATTGGCGCCGGAATGAGTGGCAGGTCGATGGCCTGTATGACTAGAATCGTCTCGGATTCGAGATCGAGGAGATCGCATTGCCCGACCATAGGCTCGAGACGAGGCCAGAGTCGTACGCCGGCTCCCGTCGCCCCCGCGATCCACGCCCTCTGCCCCAGCCCGATCATCCGATCGCCTTCCTGAAGGGCTTCCTCGAGCGCCCCAAACAGGTCGGTTCGATCATCCCGAGCTCTCGTTGGATGGAGCGTCGGATCACGCGAACCGCCGAGCTCTCGACCGCCCGGATCGTGATCGAGCTCGGCCCCGGAACCGGCGGTACGACCCGGGCGCTCCTGCAGGCCATGCGCCCCGACGCCAGGCTCCTCGCCATCGAAATCAACCCCGGCTTCTGCGACCTGCTGCGCGAGACGATCGACGACCCGCGGCTGATCGTGCACGAAGGCAGCGCAGCCGAGATCGCCGACGCGCTGACCAAACACGAGCTCGATGCCCCGGACGTCGTACTCTCCGGCATCCCCTTCTCGACCATGCCTCGCGCCCTCGGCCTCGCCATCCTCCATTCTGTGCGGTCGAGCCTCCGGCCCGGCGGCCGCTTCGTCGCCTATCAGTTCCGCGACGTCGTGCATACGCTCGGCAAGCGCGTCTTCGGCCCGGCATCGGTGCAGCTCGAGCTGCTGAACGTGCCGCCGATGCGAGTGTATCGCTGGGATGTGATGGGGGACGCTTCGACCCGTTCAGCCGGCCCGTCGCGAAACGCCTAGCGCTCCGCTCGCGAAAAGCCTAGCGCTCCGCGTCCCGCCCCCTCACTCCCCCGGCCCGTCCGTTTCCCGACTGCCCTTCTTCCATTGCCCCGACATCGTCGCGTGCTTGATCTCGGCCTGGCTCGCGCGCCGGACGACGTCGTCGCCGAAGCGGTCTGCGAGAGCGTCGAGCGCCTGATTGAGGCGACGGCGACGCGGTCGATCGATGGCGGGCGCGGAAGACGCCGACGACACGGCGCAATCCTCCGATGCATGCGCCGTACCCTCTGCCGCCGCCGAGACGAGGCCCTCGAACAGACCGAGCTGAATCGCGCCGGCGAGCGAGGCCGCAGTCTCGACCAGTCCGCTGACGCCGACCCCGAGCAGCCGCACCGGCTCCGCGAGCGCGTCGTCGAGCAGCGAGATGGCGACCCGGGCGATCTCGCCGCCGTCGTCGGTCGCCATGGCGAGCGTCGCCTGCCGCGTGCGGGCCGGATAGCCGCGCGGCCCCGCCCGACTTCGCCGCCCGAGTCTCCATTTCAAGACGACCGTACGCGCCATCAACGCCTTGCGCCGCAGACGCCGGGCGACCGCCTCCGCATGGGAGAGGATCGTCCGTTCGAGGATCTCGCGGTCGTCGACGTCGGCGTCGAAGGTGTTCTCCTCCGAGAGCGAGACGGCCTCCCGATGCGGCTCGACCTCGCGCACGTCTTCGCCGCGGGCGAGGCGACCGATGGCGACACCGAAATCGCCGAGGGTTCGCCGGAGCGTCTCGAGGTCGGTGCGCGCGAGGTCGCCGATCGTGCGGTGGCCGAGGCGCTCGAGCCTCTCCGCGGCGACCGGTCCGACGCCCCAGATCTTCCGCGCCGGCAGCGGGTCGAGGAAGGCGCGCACGTCCTCCGGACGGACCTCGCAGCAGCCGTCCGGCTTCGCCATCGCGCTCGCGATCTTCGCGACCAGCTTGATCGGACCGATGCCGACGGAGACCGCGAGGCCGGTCGTCTCGCGCACCTCGCGTCGCA
Organism: uncultured Spirochaetaceae bacterium; assembly: GCA_964519695.1. Taxonomy (GTDB): domain Bacteria; phylum Myxococcota_A; class UBA9160; order UBA9160; family UBA4427; genus UBA4427. The sequence goes on along the minus strand of CAZFKD010000239.1, from coordinate 3,112 downwards.
GGCGCTCGGCGGCGTCGCGCGGCGGTCCGAGCAGACGCTCGCTGCCCGTCAGATCGAGGAAGGCCTCGTCCAGCGAGAGCCCTTCGACGAGCGGCGAATAGCGCCGGAAGATCTCGAAGATCCGGCGGGACTCGGCCGCATAACGCGCCATGTCGCCCGCGAGGAAGACGAGCTCCGGACAGCGCTGCCTCGCCTCGGCGCTCGACATCGCCGAATGGACGCCGAAGACGCGCGCCTCGTAGCTGGCAGCGGCGACGACGCCGCGCGGTCCGGCCCCGCCGACGACGACCGGACGCCCGCGCAGCTCGGGTCGATCGCGCTGCTCCACCGAGGCATAGAAGGCGTCCATGTCGGCGTGGAGGATGCAGCGCGGCGCGCTCACGGGTCTTCGCTCGGCCGATCGGAGCTCCCGCCGCCTGCGTCCGCGCGGGCGCGCGCGGCCCCCAGCGAGTCGATCGCCTCCGCCGCGCCGCGCATGCCGGCGGTGACGCGGCCTTCGAGGTCGGGCGTCGTGAAGGCTTCGGCCGCGAAGGCGAGCCGCGGCGTACGCTCGCTGCGGCCTTCGAAGAGCGCGCGGCGCCCCAGCGCCCCGCGCCCCTGGACCGACATCAGCTCCGGGATGCGTTCGACCCGCGAAGGCCCCGTCGGCAGATCGCCGAGCGGCGAGCCGCGAAAGGCCGCGTCGAGCTTCGCCACGAGCACCTGATCGGACAGGCCCCAATGCGCGTCGACGGACTCGCGCTCGAGCGAGATCCGGATCCAGAAGGGCTCGGGCGAAGGCGAGGGCGACGGGCGGCCGAGGATACGCAGATCGCGCATGTCGGGGATCTCGCCGGGGACGAAGGTGACCCCGGCGAGCCCGCGCAGCAGCCAGGCGGGATCCGAAACGAGGCGATGGATCACGATCGAGCGCCGCGGCTGGAAGGACTCGAGATGGCCGCGCTCGGCCGGCGTCAGCTTGGGGCAGACGCGCAGGATCTCGGACGGCGGGAGCGCCACGACGGCCGCGTCGGCGCAGACGGATTCCTCGCGGCCTCCCGTGCGGTAGCGGACGCGTACGCCCTCGGCCGTCGACTCGAGCCCCTCGACGCGCGCACCGAGCCGAACGGGGAGCGGCGCCGCCAGGCGTTCGACGAGACTCGCGAGCCCGCCTTCGAGGGGCAGCGTCCGTCCGCCGCCGGACCAGAGACGAACCAACATCATCACGACGATCGCGGCGGACTCGGCAGAGAGATCGAGGCCCGTGCGGGCGAGCAGCGCCGGCGCGAGCCGGGTGGTACACCAGCGCGTTCCGAACGCGCGCAGGGACGCCCGCGACCAGGTCTGGTCGTCGAGGGCCCGCACCGAATCCGGGATCGCGACCGCCCCGCGGCGCGACGCGTCCCAGAGCGCGCGAACGACGCCACGCCGCAGTCGCCAGCGCGGGCGCCGCCAGAAGACGGCATCGATCGGCCGATCGATCCGCGGCGAGAGCCGTGGCACGAGCAGCTCCCAGGGCCGCAGCGGCGGCGGACGATGGAGCTTGCCGCCGAGGACGAGCGCGTGGGAGCGCTCGACGAGCGGGGAGCCGGTCGGCTCGAGGCCGAGCGCAGCGACGAGCGCGAGCAGGTTCGCGTCGCCCTCGCCGATCTCGCCTACCCCGGGCTCGAGCGGACCGAACTCCGTCGCGATCGGTCGCAGGCGACCACCGACTGCGGGCTGTGCCTCGAGCACGAGCGCAGCATGCCCTGCCCGAGCGAGCCGGGCCGCACACACGAGCCCCGAGAGCCCCGCTCCGACGACGACGAAGGAAGCCACCTAACGTCCCGTCGTCCGGAACGAATCGATCTGCACGAGCGCCCGCTCGCCCGCCTCCTGCTCGGCGACTGGCCCCTCCGCGAGGAGTCGGAGCAGCGCCTTCGGCGCGAAAGGCTTGCGCAAGAATCGGCCCCCTCTCGCCGCGAGCGCATGTTCGAGCGGCTCGGGCAGAGCATCGCCGCTCATCAGGACGACATCGAGGCCCGGAGCGCGATCGTCCAGGAGGGGCAGGAGCTCGGCCGCCCCACCCCGCGCGGCGAGGTTGACGTCGAGCAGCGCGCAGTCGATCTCGGCGGCCGAATCCTCGAAGAGCGCGATCGCCCCTTCGAGATGGGTCGCGGACCGGACCGGGTGCCCTTCGCGTTCGAGCAGGCGGACGATCAGGCGCAGGAGCTGTTCGTCGTCATCGACGACCAGGACCGATCGTTTCACGCTCATCCCGGTCCTCGCTCCTGTCCCGTCGCGCTGCGCCCCATGCGTTTCATGCGCCTCACTGCATCTCATGGCCCGTGGACCCGGGTCGCGCGCCCGCGCCCGGGATCGGATGCGAAGAATCCGTCTGCGGCCGGCACGGCTGGATCCGGTCGGGTCGGATGGCGCAGAGAATGAGCCAGATCGGAGGTTGATAAAAGGCGAAACTCAGACGAAAATCGAGCATGGCCCAGCCCCGCGACTACGTCGAGCTCCGTGTCCGCAGCGCCTTCTCGTTTCTCGAGGCGTGCAGCAATCCGGAGGAGCTGATCGAGGCCGCCGCCGAGCGCGGCCATCCGGTGCTCGCCCTCGCCGATCGCGACGGCGTCTCGGGCGCTCCGCGCTTCCATCGTGCGGCGAAGGCCGCCGGTCTGCGGGCGATCGTCGGTGCGGAAATCGCCGCCGAAGCGCCCTCCAGTGCGGGTGGGCCGGGGAGGACGACCTCTTCCGCGGCGGCGGCGAGCCGCAGCGATCGGCTCCTGCTGCTCGTCGAATCCGCCGAAGGCTGGCGCCGTCTCTGCCGCCTCCTCACCCTCGCCCATGGCCGCCGCGACAAGGCGCTCGAGACCCGCGATCCCCGGGCGCGCGAACGCATCCGGGTCGGCTGGGACGAAATCGAGGCGCTCGCCGGTCATTGGAGCGTGCTCGTCCGCGGCGACGAGCAGCTGACGGCGACGCTGCTCGACCGCGCGCAGCCCGTCTTCGGCGATCGCCTCGCGGTCGACGTCTCGTCGCTGCTCGATCGGCGGCAGGCCCAACTCGCCCCGTTGTCGACCGCCGAGCCAGGGACCGGGTTCAGGCGCCGACGGCCTGTCGGCGTGCCCGGAGGTAGGCCAGCAGCGAG
>CAZFKD010000238.1:0-6825 GCA_964519695.1 uncultured Spirochaetaceae bacterium | reverse complement strand
GATCGCCGCGACCACGGGGCAGTGGCGGCTGACTCTCGCGAGCCGGGCGATCACCTACACCAGCTACAGCCCGGATCCCGGCACGCTCGTCGTGCGGATCCCCGACGCGAAGATCAGCAGCGAAGCGTCCGATCGGCTTTTCCCCGAGCAGGGGGGGCCGGTCTCGATGATCCACGCCTTCCAGCAGCCCGACCTCGCGGCTCCCGAGGTTCGCGTGGTCTTCACGCGAGCAGCGGGCCAGAAGCCGGTCTTCAGCACGCACGGCTCGACCCTGTTCGTCGACTTCGAGGACATGGGCGTCGCGGCGGCTTCGCCGCCTGCCTTCCCGGGCAGCGCGCCGGCCAGCGAGCCCATGCTGGCCGAGGCGACGAGCGGAGGCGGAGCCGCGATTCCGGCCGCATCGGAAGCGACCGCTGCGACGGTCCCGGATCGGGGCGCAGCGTCCCGGCAGGTCGAACCGGCTGCGATGGATGCCGCCGAGGTGCTCTTCGCCGCGCCGGCGCCGGCCGAGCCGGGGATGCCCGCGGCGGTCGAGGTTCCGGCGGCGATCGAGGTGCTCGAAGAGGGCGGCTTGATCGACGGCAAGGAGTACCGGGGTCGACGCGTCTCGCTCGACTTCAAGGACGTGGCGATCGCCGACGTTCTCCGGCTGATCGCGGAGGTCTCGGACCTCAACATCATCGCCGGCGACGAGGTGTCGGGGAACGTGACGATCCGTCTGGTCGAGGTGCCCTGGGATCAGGCGCTCGACGTGATCCTCATGACCAAGGGCCTCGGCTTCGTCCGGGTCGGCAACGTCCTGCGGATCGCGCCGGCCGACGTGCTCAAGGCCGAAGAGGAGGTCCGTCTCCAGGAGCGACGCAACAAGGAGAAGCTCGAAGACCTCGAGGTCAAGCTGCTCCCGGTCAACTACGCGGCGGTCAAGGAGATGGAAGGACTCGTGCGGCGCCTGCTGTCGTCGCGCGGAACCGTGAACCTCGACAAGCGCACCAACACGCTGATCATCAAGGACATCAGCTCAGTGATCGACGAGGCGAGCGCGCTGATCGCGGCGATCGACACCCAGACGCCGCAGGTGATGATCGAGGCGAAGATCGTCGAGGCGAACCTCGATTTCTCGCGCGAGCTCGGCTCGGTCTGGGGAGTCCAGACCAACCAGTTCGAAGATGCATTCAACCCCTCCGACCCGCGCACGAACCTCGGGAGCGAAGACCTGAGATTCATCGACGACAATGGTCTCGCCTTCGCGAATCCGATCACGGCGATCCCGACGGGCCTGCTCTCGCTCGGCGCCCTCATCCTCGACGAGGATTTCCGGGTGGACGCGCAGATCCAGGCGGCGGAGGCGACGGGTGACGGCAAGGTCATCTCGAGCCCGCGCATCGTGACCCTGGACAACAAGGAAGCCCAGATCCGGCAGGGTGTGTCGATCCCGTTCCAGACCTTCGAGGGTGGCGATGCCCAGATCGAGTTCATCGAGGCGGTGTTGTCGCTCGTCGTGACGCCCCACGTCACGGCGGATCAGAGCATCATCATGGCGATCGAGGTGACCCGGAACGCACCGGACAGCACGGTGCCGACGCCGACCGGGTCGCCCGCGATCGCAATGAACGTCGCTCAGACCGAAACCCTGGTGAAGGACGGCCAGACCCTGGTGCTCGGCGGCATCTACACGATCACGAAGAGCCAGCGGCAGACCCGGGTCCCGTATCTGCACCGGATCCCGGTCCTCGGGAACATGTTCAAGAGCACCGAAACCACGGATCAGCGCAAGGAGCTGCTCGTCTTCGTGACGCCGCGGATCGTCCGGCTGCCGGAGATGGCAGCCAACTAGACACGCGAGCCGACCACCGGAGTCCCGTGAGGTTCCGATCGGTGACGTGATGGAACGGGGGGAGCTCGCTCCCCCCGTTTTTCTTTATACTGCCCCCGTGTCGAACCCGAGGCCCATCTTTCTGGTCGGTATGATGGGCGCGGGCAAGTCCACCGTGGGCCCGAAGCTCGCGGCCCGGCTGGGGCGGGCCTTCATCGACACGGATCTCGAAGTCGAGCGGCGGGCCGGCCGGACGGTGGCCGAGATCTTCAGGATCGAGGGCGAGGCGCGTTTCCGGGCGCTCGAACGGGACGCCATCGAGGCAGCCTCGGATGCGCCGGCCGTGGTGGCGCTGGGGGGCGGGGCGATCGTCCAGCCGGGGGCGCTCGAACGCTGCCGGGCGCTCGGTGTCCTCGTGCATCTCGACGTGCCCGTCGAGCGGCTCCTCGAGCGGATCGGCGAGGGCGAGAGCCGTCCGCTGCTCGCTGGCGGCGATGCGGAATCGCGCGCGTCCCGCCTCGCCGAGCTGCTCGAGGCGAGGCGTCCCTACTACGCGGGCGCGCATCATCGGGTCGACGCGACGGGCGATCCCGAAGCCGTAGTGGACGCGATCTTCGCGCGACTCGCGGGGGCCGACGAATACGCGGGGCCGGGGCGAGCGGATGCGGAATGCCCGCCGGAGGTGGCGGAGCGCGGGAGAAGCAGAGCAATGGGGACGCGGAAGTCGGCAGCTCGAGTGGAGCCGAAGCGTGCCGGGCGGAGCAGGGCAGAAGCGGGGGCGGTCGCGAGCGTACCGGTCGCCCTCGCCGAGCGGAGCTATGCGATCGAGCTCGGCCACGACTGGCTCGAGACGATCGGCGCGCGGATCGGATCGCTGCTCGACGCCGAGAAGGTCGCGGTCGTCAGCGTCGCGCCGGTGGCGCGACGCTATGCGCCCCGGCTCGTGCGCGGTCTCGCAGAGGCGGGGGTCAGGGTGGGTCGCATCGTGGTCCCCGATGGTGATGCGTCGAAGAACCTGCGCGAGCTCGGTCGGCTCTACGAGCAATTCCTCGATCAGGGGCTCGACCGGCATGCGGCCGTGGTCGCCCTCGGCGGGGGCGTGGTCGGCGACCTCGCGGGCTTCGCGGCGGCGACCTTCCTGCGCGGGATCCCGTTCGTGCAGGTGCCGACGACGGTCCTCGCGATGGTCGATGCCTCGATCGGCGGCAAGACCGGCGTGAACCTGGCGCGTGGCAAGAACCTGGTCGGCGCCTTCCACCAACCGCGCGCGGTCTTCATCGATACGGCCACGCTCTCCAGCCTGCCGCGCCGCGAGCGGGCTGCGGGTGTCGCCGAACTCGTGAAGGCTGCGGCGATCTGGGATGCCGGGCTGTTCGAATGGCTCGAGCGGCATATCGAAGCGTTCCTCGACCTCGAGCCCGCGATCCTGCTGCACGGGCTCGAGCGGGCCTGCGCGATCAAGGCCGAGGTCGTCGCGCGTGACGAGCGCGAGGGCGGCCTTCGCAGACTGCTCAACTTCGGCCATACGCTCGGACATGCGATCGAGAAGCACGCTCGCTATCGCGGAATCCTCCACGGCGAGGCCGTCTCGATCGGCATGGTCTTCGCGGCCGAGCGTTCCGAGGCGCTCGGATTTTCGCCGGCGGGCACGGCCGGACGCCTAGCATCGCTGCTCGAACGGGCGGGATTGCCCACGTCGCCTCCCGACCGGCCGCGGAAGGCTTATCTGGCTGCGATCGGCGTCGATAAGAAGCGCCAGGGCGCGAGCATCCATTTCGTCGTCTTGAAAGGCATCGGGCGAGCGGGCACCGTCTCGCTGCGACCCGACGAGATCCTTCCCGCCGGATGGCGTGCGGGGCATTGAAAGCGGCAGGCGAACCCGTGCCGGGCTTCGCAGCGGAGGCAACGATGGAGCTGGGACGATCGGCATGGATCCGCCGCGAACGCCTCGAGCGGATCGCCACGGCCGAACGGGATCGCCGAGCGGGCCGGACGGCGCTCGCGATCGCGGCCCTCGGCGAGGCGATCGAGTGGCCGGCGCGCGCGGTCCTCGCGCTCGCGCTCCTGCCCGATTCCGAAGGCGCTCATGCCCGTCGCGTGCTCGAGGAAGGGCTCGACCAATGGGCCCTCGAGTCCGGTCTCCCGCCGCTCGACGAGCCGGTGCCGGTCAGGGAGGCACCGCCGGAAATCTCGCGCGCCGCGGATCCGTTCGAGCCGTCCGATTTCGCGGCGTCCGCGATCGACCTCGACCGACCGCTCGAGGCCGGAGAGCTCGAGCGGGCCTTCGCGGAGGCCGAGGCGCAGGTCGACGAGATGCACGACGTGAACCGGGTCGCGGAACGCGTCCTGTTCGCGGGCGATTTCGATCTGGTCGATCTGACGGGGGAAGAGCTGGATCCGCTCGAGGAATCGGCCCGGATCGCGACGGTGAGCGCGCGTCCTCGGGCGATGGATGCCGCCGTGGCCCCGCCGGTCGACGCATCCGGCCGGGACCGATTGCTGGATGGACCGTCGTCGCGCGAGGTCGTGCTGGCGACGCTCGAGCGATGGCTCCAGAATCTCGAACAACGCCAGGCGGGGGGGATGCGATGACGTTCGAGGCCGTGCTCCAGACGATCGTCGACGATTGTGGTGGGGGCTATGCCGCCGCCTTGATGGGACTCGACGGAATCGCGGTCGCCCAGGTGATGGCCAGCCGCGGTCGCGATCGCGAGGATCCGCTCGCAGGCGATGCTACGGCCGCCGGCATCGAGTTCGGCCGCATCCTCGGCGAGATGACGAAGGCCTCGGATGCCCTGGACGCCGGTCCGCTGCGAGAGTGCGTGATCTCGCTCGGCCGTGTCGTGCTCGTGTTCCACGCGGTCGACGACGACCTCGTCCTGGTCGTCAGCCTGCGGCCCGAGGGCAATCTCGGCAAGGCGCGCTACCTGATCCGTCGCAACCTTCCGGTGATTCGCGCCGCTCTCTGAGCGCGGGTGAGCCCACGGACAACGAGCGTCTGCCCGTCCGGCGGCGCGGAGATCGAGCAATGCGGATCCTGGTGCTGCACGGACCGAACCTGAATCTGCTCGGCAAGCGGGAGCCCGAGATCTACGGTCATCAGACGCTGGCCGACATCGACGCAGGTCTGCGTGTCTGTGCGGCGCGGCTCGCCGTCGAGATCGACACCTTCCAATCGAATCACGAGGGCGCGCTGATCGATCGCATCCAGTCGGCGATGGGCCAGGCCGCGGGCATTCTCGTCAATCCCGGCGGATTCACGCATACCAGCGTCGCCCTGCGCGATGCGCTGTCGGCGACGCGCTTGCCGATCGTCGAGGTGCATCTGTCCAACGTCCATGCGCGCGAGGCGTTCCGCCAGTACTCCTACGTTTCCCCGATCGCTCTCGGCGTGATCACGGGACTCGGCGCGGACGGCTATCGCTTCGGCCTCGAGGCCCTCGTCGCCCGGATCCGGCCCGGATCCGACTGATTTCCTCCCGGCTTTTCGGCGCGTCCGATCCCTTCGGGGCATTCGATGGGCGTCCCCTCGGCCCCACGGACACGCCTCAAGGGGCGTTCTAGGTCGCCGATAGGAAGGGCCGAGGCATCGCCGCGGCCCCCCCGCGCCGAGCCCATCGAACGTTCGCCAAGCCGAGGGATCATTGGCGCTCAACAAACGAAAAGTCCTCGATTCTGCTCGAAAATTCGCGCAGAAGGGCGCGAAGGCGAAGGCGCTGAAGGAGTACAACCTTCTCCTTCAGGCCGATCCGCGCGACGCGAAGCTCCTGCTCGAGGTCGGGGACGCCTATCGACGCTGGGGCCAGAGCGAGGACGCGATCGGCCAGTACGCGAAGGTCGCCCAGCAGTATCGCCAGGACGGATTCGATGCGCGGGCCGTCGCGGTCTACAAGCAGATCCTGAACCTCGATCCGAAGCATTATGCGGCCTACGTCTCGCTCTCCGAACTCTACCAGCGCATGGGACTCGACGCCGAAGCGATCGGCGCGCTCCAGACCGCCGCCGACGGGTACCACCGTGAAGGCCGCAAGGCGGACGCCCTCGAGCTCCTGCGGCAGATGGCCGCGCTCGATCCCACCAACACGACGAGCCGCCTCAAGGTCGCCGAGCTCCTGCGCCAGGAGAAGATGACGGCGGAGGCGCTGGCGGAATACGAGGCGGCCGCGCGCGAGCTCGAGAACCAGCAGGATCGCGACCAGCTCGCCGCCGTGCGCGAGCGCATCCTCGAGCTCAAGCCCGATCACCTCGGCGCGCTCACGGGCATGGTTCGCACCCTGATGGTCGAGGGCAAGCCCGATCGGGCCGAGCCGTTCGCGCTGCGCGCGCTCCAGGTCTCGGCTGAGCCGTCGCAATACGATCTGCTGATCGAGCTCTTCGCCCAGATGGGCAACGACGCGAAGCTCGCCGAAGCGACGCGCGGGCTCGCGAAGCTCTACCGCGATCGCGGCGACGAGGACAGGGCACGCGAGCTGATGCAGCGCTTGCCGGCCGACGAAGTCGGTGCGCGATCGCGGCTGGCGGTCGACGTGTCCGAGGTCGACGAGCCACAGATCGACGACGAGGAGCTGCTCCAGGACGACCCCTTCGTGACGCTCTCGGGTGCTCGCGCGGCGCCCGCGAACGATCTCGAAGAGGACGAGCTCGAGCTCGGTGCCGACGACGAGATCCAGCTGGAGGGGCCAAAGGCCGAAAGGCGCGCCGCACCGCAGCCGCTCGAAGGCGATTCCGATCAGCTGCTCGCGGAGGCGAGTGTCTACCTGCGATACGGCAAACGCGCGCAGGCGATCCAGAGTCTCCGCACCGTCCTGGAACAGGATCCGAATCACCGAGCCGCTCTCGAGAAGCTCGGTGAGGCCTATGTCGACGATGGACGGGTCGCCGACGCGATCGCCAGCTGGACCCGGGCCGCAGAGCTGATTCGCGCCAGCGGGGACGGGAAGGCGCTGTCGGTCCTGCGTGATCGGATCGGCACCCTCGATCCGGCGGCAGCGGCTCGAATCGCCGATCCCAGG
>CAZFKD010000237.1:3494-6848 GCA_964519695.1 uncultured Spirochaetaceae bacterium | reverse complement strand
ACGCTCGATCAGAACATCGAGTTCGAGGCGTACTCGGGCGTGCGCGGATCGCGTCAGTTCGAGCAGAACGTGCTGCGTGAGCTCGAAGGCGCCTACGATCGCCTCGATCAGCTGCTCGGCCTGCGTCCGGGTCGCAAGCTCGTCGTCACCGTCTGGGAGCCCGCGCACTTCGATGCCCGCTTCGCCGGGCTGTTCCGATTCCCGGCCGCCGGCTTCTACGGCGGCTCGATCCAGATTCGCGGGGGGCAGCAGCTCGATCATGCCCTCGTGCGCGTGCTCCATCACGAGCTCGTCCACGCCGCCCTCGATGCCGCCGCGCCGAATCTCGTGCTTCCGGCCTGGCTGAACGAGGGCCTCGCCGAATGGTTCGAGGCGCGTTCGGTCGGCAAGCGGAGCCTGTCCGGGGGCGAGCGCGCGCTGCTGGAGCGCGTGGCCCGGAGCGGGGGCCTCGCATCGCTGGCCGAGCTGAGTCGGCCGAGCTTCGGCGGTCTCTCGCCGGAGGCGGCTTCGCTCGCCTACCTCGAGGCGTACGCGTTCATCGACTTCCTCGTCGACCGCGAAGGCGAAAGCGGAATCGCCGAGCTCTGTCGGGCGGTGCTTGCGTCGCGGAGCATCGAACGTGGCGTCCGGCTGGTCCATCGCCAGGATCTCGCGCAGCTCGAGCAGGCGTTCCGGCGTTCGCTCGGCGCGCCCTGAGCCGGTTGTGCCACCGGGAGCCGTCTTCTAGCCTGCGCCCGAACAGCGAGGTCGACGCGTGCGGGGGGATCGGAGCGTGGGCGAGCGAGTCGAGCGGTGCGGCGCTCGCATGCGTCTGACGCGATCGGTCGCGCTGGCCCTGCGGATCGGATGGACGGCGCTCGCGGCGCAATCGGCGCCCAGCGCTTCGCTCGCGGAGGTGCCGGCGCAGGACGAGGCGGGCGCGACGGCCGAGGCTGCGGAGGCCGACGGCGATGCAGGCGCCGCGACTGCGCCCGCCCGTGCGCGCCGCCCGGCGCCGCCGCCCCCGATCGGGACCCGATTCGCCGAGCCGCTCGAGGGCGAAGAGCGCGTGCGGATCGGTTATCGCTTCGAGCGCGTGAAGTCCCAGGGACTCCTGCGCGGCGATCGCGATACACGCCCCGGCGCCGTGCGGGCGAACTCGGTCGATCCGCTCTACACCGAGACGCCGCGTGTCCTCGATCTCACGACCCATCGCGTCGAGATCGCTTATGCCCCGCATCCGCGCACGACCTTCGTTCTCCAGGTGCCGTTTTCCGTTCGCGATCTCGAGACGATCGAGGGCGCGACCGGCAATCGCCGCCGCGATCAGACCGAAGGCGTCGGCGACGTTGCGCTCGCCCTCCTCGTCCCGTTCATCCGCAAGGGACGCGAAGCCTCCCACGTCCACATCGCCTTCGACGCGCCGAGCGGCGACTTCCGGGAGCAGGATGCCGACGGTCGCCGGCTGCCCTACGACCTGCAGCTCGGCAACGGGACGGTCGATTTCGAATGGGGCTGGACCTATCGCGGCGAGCGGGACGGGCTCTCCTGGGGCGGGCAGGCGGTGGGGCGGCATCCGCTCGCAGAGAACGGCCTCGGCTATCGCGAGGGCAGCCGCTTCGACGCGTCGCTCTGGGGTGGAGTCCAACTGATCGACGGGGTCTCGGCTTCGCTGCGCGTGGGGTGGCAGAAGCAGAACAACATCCGCAGCCGCGACCGCGGGCTCGAACCGATCCGGAGCCCGGCCGAGAACGCCAAGGCGCGCGGCGGCACGCGCTTCTCCGTCGGCCCCGGTCTCGCCTTCGACCTGCCCGGCATCGAGGGCCAGCGCCTCGCGATCGAGGCTGCGATCCCGGTCCACCAGGACCTCGACGGCCCGCAGCTCGAGCAGGACTGGTCGCTCACGACGGGCTGGCAGTGGGCCTTCTGACGCGCGCGCTTCGGGGCGCGCGCGGTCGCTTCGTTGCGTGCTTGCTCCTGCTCGCGCTGCCTGCCCTGAGCGCGTGCGAGCGCGGCGATCCGTCGATCGGTCGTCATGCGGCGCACGGGATCGTCGAGGACGTCGACCGCGAGAACGCGCAGGTCCTGATCGATCACGCCGACATCGAGGGGCTGATGCCCGCGATGACGATGAACTTCGCGGTGCCGGACCCGGCGCTGCTCGCGCGGCTCGAACCGGGCCAGCGGATCGATTTCGAGGTCGATTTCACCGGCCGCAGCTACGACGTCGTCGCCGCCGAGATCGTCGGAGAGGGCGACTTCGATGCGGGCTGGCGACGGCTCGGCGACGGGCTCGTCCGCTCGCGTCCGGCGCCGGACTTCACGCTGGTCGATCAGGCGGGAAGGTCGGTCGTCTTCTCCGAGCTCGGCGATCGCGTGCTGCTCGTCGACTTCATCTACACCCGCTGCCCGGGGCCGTGCCCGGTCCAGACGTCGCGGCAGGTCGCCGTGCAGCAGCGGATCCCTGAAGCGCTGCGAGAGCGCGTTCGATTGCTCTCGTTCACCCTCGATCCCGAGCACGACGGCCCGGCCGAACTCGAACGGTATGCGAAGGCGCGCGGCGCGGATCTCTCGAACTGGTCCTTCCTGAGCGGCCCGAGCGAGACCCTCGCCGAGCTCGCGCGTGCCTATGGCGTCGGCTCGCTGCGCAAGGACGACGGCACGATCGACCATACGCTCGTGAGCTTTCTGGTCCATCGCGGCCGCGTGCTCGAGCGCTATCTGCCGCAGCCCGGCGCCGACGATCGCCTGCTCGAGGACCTGACGGCACTCGCGGCCCGCCGGCGCCCTGAGCGCGCGGGCGACTCGGCGCCGGCCTCGGCGCTCGTTCCGACGCCGCCGGCACTCCGGCGCGCTTTCGCCTCGGTTTCGCTCGGACGCGAGCGCCGCTAGATTCGGCGGCCTGCATGAGCGTGCTCGCCTCCTTCCATCCCGCGGTGCGACGTTGGTTCGAGGGCCGATTCCCGGAAGGGCCGTCGGCGCCCCAGCGTGCCGGCTGGCCGGCGATCGCCCGCCGCGAGCACACGCTGATCGCCGCGCCGACCGGCTCGGGCAAGACCCTCGCCGCCTTCCTCGTCTGCATCGACGAGCTCTACCGCCGATCGCTCGCCGGAGCGCGCTTCGGCTGCGCGCCGGACGTGCCGTTCCGGCTCGAGGCGGAGCCGGCCGAGCTCCCGGCGCGGCGGGCGCGCGAGCAGGCGAGGCCAGCGGGCATCGAGGTCGTCTACGTCTCGCCGCTGAAAGCGCTCGCCGCCGACATCCAGGAGAACCTCGCGCGGCCGCTGCGGGAGATCGAGGCGATGGCGCGCGCGCTGGGGCTGCCCGTGCCCGAGATCCGGGTCGCCCTGCGCAGCGGCGACAGCTCGCCGGCGGAGC
>CAZFKD010000237.1:0-3484 GCA_964519695.1 uncultured Spirochaetaceae bacterium | reverse complement strand
GGCAACTACCCCGATCACCGGCTCACCATCGAGGACGCCTGCACGCAGACGCATCGGATGCTGCGCGTCCGCTTCGATGGTGGCGAGGTCAGCGGCACCGACCCGGAATCGCTCTACCTGCTGCTCACGTCGGCGCGCGGGCGCGAGATCCTGCGGCCGGTGCGCACGCTGATCATCGACGAGATCCACGCGATGGCCCGCGACAAGCGCGGCGCGCATCTCGCCCTCTCGCTCGAGCGGCTCGAGGCCCTCGCCGATCAATCGCCGACGCGGATCGGGCTGTCGGCGACCCAGCGCCCGATCGAGCGGATCGCACGGCTGCTCGTCGGCGCCGGTCCCGATCGCATCGATGCGAGCGGCGCCCCCCGCTGCACGATCGTCGACATCGGCCACAGCCGGAAGCTCGACCTCGCAGTCGTCCTGCCGGGCAGCGAGCTCGAGGCCGTCGCGTCGGGCGAGCAGATGGGCGAGGTGCTCGCGCAGATCGCCGGCGAGGTCGAGCATCACCGCACGACCCTCGTCTTCGTGAACACCCGCCGCATGGCCGAACGCCTCGCACATCAGCTCGCCGAACGCCTCGGCGAGGAGGGCGTCGCCGCGCATCACGGCAGCCTCTCGAAGGAGCGCCGGCTGCGCGTCGAGACGGCGCTGCGCGAGGGCCGCCTGCGGGCGCTCGTCGCGACCGCCTCGCTCGAGCTCGGCATCGACGTCGGCCCCGTCGAGCTCGTCTGCCAGATCGGCTCGCCGCGCAGCATCGCGACCTTCCTGCAGCGCGTCGGCCGCTCCGGTCATTTTCTCGGCGGGCTGCCGAAGGGCCGGCTCTATCCGCTCTCCCGCGACGAGCTCGTCGAGTGCGCCGGCCTGCTGCGCGCGATCCGGGGCGGGCGGCTCGATCGCCTGCATCCGCCCGAGGCGCCCCTCGACATCCTCGCCCAGCAGATCGTCGCCGCCTGCGCCGCGGAGCCCTGGAAGGAAGAGGCGCTCTTTCGCTGCTTCCGCGCGGCGGCGCCCTACGCATCGCTCTCGCGCGAGACCTTCGACGAGGTCGTCGAGCTCGTCTCGAACGGCCTCGAGACGGGCCGCGGGCGCCGTGCCGCCTGGGTCCATCGCGACCGGATCGGCGGCATGCTGCGGGCGCGCCGGGGCGCGCGGCTCGCGGCGCTGACGAGCGGCGGCGCGATCCCCGACGTCGCCGACTACCGCGTCGTCGCCGATCCCGACGAGACCTTCATCGGCACCGTCGGCGAGGATTTCGCGATCGACAGTCTGCCCGGCGACGTCTTCCTGCTCGGGAGCTCGACCTGGCGGATCCGGCGCGTCGAGGCAGGCAAGCTCCGGGTCGTCGACGCGGAGGGCGCATCGCCCAACATCCCGTTCTGGGCGGGCGAGGCGCCGGCCCGGACCGAGGAGCTCTCCGACGAGGTCTCGGCGCTGCGCGCGGCGCTCGAGCCGCTGCTCGCCCGGGGCGACGAAGCGGGCGCGCGCGCCTGGCTGCAAGCCGAGGCGGGCCTCGCCGCCGACGCCTGCGAGCAGATCGCGCGCTACCTCGCGGTCTCGCGCGCCGCGCTCGGGGCCCTGCCGACCCGGGATCGGCTCGTGCTCGAGCGATTTTTCGACGACGCCGGCGGCATGCAGCTCGTGCTCCATTCGCCGCGCGGCGGGCGGCTCAATCGCGCGCTCTGTCTCGCGCTGCGCAAGAAATTCTGTCGCAACTTCAACTTCGAGCTGCAGGCGGCGGCCAACGACGACGCGATGGTCCTCTCGCTCGGGCCGCACCACAGCTTCCCGCTCGCCGACGTCCCGCGCTTTCTCTCGTCGGGCGGCCTCGAGGATACGCTCCGGCAGGCGGTGCTCCCGACGCCGATCTTCACCGCGCGCTGGCGCTGGAACCTGTCGCGCGCCCTCGCGATCCTGCGCTTCCGCGGCGGCAAGAAGAATCCGCCCGCGATCCAGCGCATGGAAGCCGACGACCTGATGGCCGCGGTCTTTCCCCAGGCCGCCGCCTGCCAGGAGAACGTCGCAGGACCGATCGCGATCCCGGATCATCCGCTCGTCCGTCAGACGCTGCACGACTGCCTGACGGAGGCGCTCGACGCCGAGGGCCTCGCCGCGCTCGTCCTGCGCATCGAGTCCGGAGCCCTCGAGATCCTCTGTGTCGACACGACCGAGCCGTCGCCGCTCGCCCACGAGATCCTGAACGGCCGGCCCTTCACCTATCTCGACGACGCGCCCCTCGAAGAGCGCCGCACGCGCGCGGTGCGCATGCGCCGCGGCCTGCCCGTCGAGGAGCGCGATCTCTCGCAGCTCGATGCCGATGCGATCGCGCGGGTCCGCGAGCAGGCGCGCGCGGCGCCGCGCGATGCGGAGGAGCTGCACGATCTCCTGCTCGGCGCGGGACAATGGCGCGCGGCGCCCGAATGGCAGCGGGATTTTCGCGCGCTCGAGGCGCAGGGCAGGGCCTTCGCGTTCGCGGCGCGCGACGGGGCCGAGCACTGGGCGGCCCGCGAGCGGCTCGCCTGGATCGCGGCGCTGCATCCCGATGCGGTGCGGCCGGCGGCGGCGGGTTCGGAGGACGCGGAGGCGGTCGCAGAGGAGGTCGCCATCGCCCACGTCCTGCGCGGTCATCTCGAGACGACCGGCCCGATCGATGCCGCGGCGCTCGCCGCGCGACTCTCGCTGCGGACCGGGCTCGTCGAGATCGGCCTCGCGGCGCTCGAGGCGGAGGGTTTCGTCCTGCGCGGCCGCTTCGAAGACGCCGCGCGGAGCGGTGCAGCGGCGGGCGAGCAGTTCTGCGCCCGGCGCCTGCTCGCGCGGATCCACGACGATTCAAAACGGCGCCTGCGCGCGTCGGTCGAGCCCGTCTCGGCGCAGGATTTCCTGCGCATGCTCTTCGCCTGGCAGCACGTCGCCCCGGGCACCGCGCTCGAGGGCGCGCAGGGGCTCGCGCAGATCGTCGAGCAGCTGCAGGGCTTCGAGGTCGCGGCGGGCGCCTGGGAGGCCTCCGTGCTGCCTCGCCGCGTGCGCGACTATCGCCCGGAGTGGCTCGACGTCGCCTGTCTGTCGGGCCATGTGGCCTGGCTCCGGCTCTCGCAGGCCTCGAAGAGCGCGCAGGCCTCGAAGAGCGCTCCCGCTGAGAGAGTGAAGAGCGCGGCGGGGACGACCCGGGCGACGCCGCTCGCGCTCGTCCTGCGCGGCGATCGCGATTGGCTGCTTCAGGCCCATCGTCCGGCCGACGCGGGGGAGATCCGGGTGCCGAGCCCGAACGCGCAGCGCATCCTCGCGGAGCTCGACGCGCGCGGCGCGGTCTTCCATGCGGAGCTGTCGGCGGCGCTCGGGCTCGAGCCGGCCCGGGTCGAGGCGGCGCTCTGGGAGCTGGTCGCGGGCGGACAGGTGTGCGCCGACGGATTCCAGGCCCTGCGCGTGCTGCTCGCGGCGCGCGGCCGTGAGGCGCGCGGACAGGCGGCGGGGCGTGCCCGGCGCGGGC
>CAZFKD010000236.1:0-6900 GCA_964519695.1 uncultured Spirochaetaceae bacterium | reverse complement strand
TCGTCTTCAGCGAGAGCCGCCGCCTCGAGATCCGCGCGCGGGATCGGGTTCGCGCGCGCGCGTTCGTGCATCCAGGGCGACTCGGCGAGCTGCTCGAGGCGTCGAACGCGCTCGCTTTCCCTCGATTTCGCGAGCGCGAGCGGGCGGGCCGGCAGCGCGTCCGCCAGGGCGACGCCATAACATGCCCGCGGATACGACTCCGCGAGGACCGGGCAGCTCGCATCCGCGACCTCTTCGAGCTCGACCTCGAAGGGCCAGAGCCGAAACGCGCGGGCGCCCGCGCTGCGGAGCGCGAGCAGCTCCCGCCAGAGCGCGATCGAGCCCGCGCCGACGCTCCCCGGGATGCCCGCCGTCGCGAAGACGGGATTCGCGGCGTTCGCGCGTTCGATCTGGCGGTAGAGGACCGCGCGGCCGCCGGCCCGCTCGATGAATCGCGTGAGGCCGCCCGCGCCGCGCGGAACCCAGAAGAACGGCGCCTGCGTCGACCAGGCTTCGGGCCCGGGCGCCGACCGATCGAATACGCCCTCCGCGGCCTGGGCTCGGATCCAGCTCGGGAAGCCGCGGCTCCCCGTGCGGATCCCGAATCCATGCGGCAATCCGAGGACCGCGTCGATCGCGACCAGGCAGGCTCCGCCGAACGCAGCGCCGACACGTTCGGCAATCGCGAGCACCCGCTCGAGACACCAGCCGTCCCGGGGCGGCGCGGCTCGCTCGATCTGCCAGCCGGACGCGCCGGGCAGCGCCGTATAGACCGCCCGCCCGGCGGCCCGCGATGCCCAGTCGACACTCACGATCGGAACCGGACGCGTCAGCGGACGCGCGACGAGGCCGCGCCCGAGCACGCGCCGAAGAAATGGCAGGATCGGCCGATCGGCCTCGGGCCAGTCGAGGCCGTCGATCTCGTCGGCGCCGATCCAGCGCAGCGCGGCGTGCTCCCCGGACGAGGGAATGCCTTCGCGCCGCGTCGCGGCGAAGACGTCGAGGACGATTTCACGACCGCCGACGATCGCTTCGCCCCGGCCGAGCCAGGGCCCGACGGCGATCGCGATCCCGAGCTCTTCGCGGATCTCGCGAACGAGCGCGGCCTGCGGCGATTCGCGCGGCTCGATCTTGCCGCCCGGAAACTCCCAGCGGCCGGCCTCGGACATCGCGGGCCCGCGCTGCGCGACGAGGCAGCGCGAGCCGTCGAGGATCGCGGCGCCGACGACGTGGAGGGGCTGGGCGCGATGCGGGATGATGGGCCTCGTCTGGCCAGGGATGCGGATTCGGGCCACTCGAATCGTGCCGAACGCAACCAGCGTCTCGATCTCATCGCGCGGCGCTTTGCTCGGCGACCTTCGCCCCGCCCAACGGATGCGATCGAATTCGTTCAGGCGGCTGAGCCGACGCGGTTGGCATGTACCCGATCAGCGATGACGAGGCTTGCTCCTGAGCAGCTTTCAATCGTCGATTACCCGCGACACCTCACGGCAAGAGCCATGAGGCCAAGCCCGATCAGGACCGCGGCTCCGGGTTCCGGGATGACCACGATCCACCCTTCGCCCTGCCCACCCGGACTCGACCCATATCCGACGATCGTTCTTCCATCGGCGGAGATTCCCGTTGCCCGCCCGAGGGACCATCCTCCGAGATCCAGGCCGAGCGCGGTCAAGTAGTCCTCCAGGTTTCGTACGCCGTTCTG
The DNA here is from genome assembly GCA_964519695.1 of uncultured Spirochaetaceae bacterium. GTDB lineage: Bacteria > Myxococcota_A > UBA9160 > UBA9160 > UBA4427 > UBA4427. The sequence continues at coordinate 5,219 of CAZFKD010000236.1, read as the reverse complement.
CGCATCCCAGATGAAGGGCGGATCGATGACTTCCCGGTAACCGACGACGACCGATCCATCCGCGGATACGGCGGTTGCGAATCCGTAGATCCCGAGCCCGATCATCCCGCCGTCTTCCGTCCAGACGAAGGGCTCAGACGAGAAGTTCGTCGACGCCGCGCTCCCGACGACGACCCGCCCGTCGCCGGAAATCGCGCTTGCCGTACTCTCGAACCCGAGCCCCGGCAGATCTCCTAGACCGAGCGGGACGCCCGCGGCGTTCCAGCGCGTCGCCTCACGACTGAACTGGGACGAATTGGCCGACGAGCTGTAACCCGCGACATATCGACCATCGAGGGAGATCCCGTCCGCCCCGCTGAGAACCCGACCGCCGGGCAGATCCTCCATCGCAGCCATTCCACCGGTCGCGGTCCAGCGAAAGGCCTGCGGACCACTCGCGGAAAAGCCCCGCCCGACGATGGTCTGCCCGTCGCCGGAGATTCCATATGCCGCGCTGTCGAAGCCCGGTCCGCCCAGACCCCCGAGCCCCGTCATGCCCGTCGCCGCGTCCCATCGAAAGGCCTCGTTTCCGGAGCTCGATCGGCTTTGCCCGATGACGACCGAACCGTCCTGAGAAACGCCTCTTGCGCCGCTGTCGAAGAGCCCGCCGGGCAGATCGCCGAGGCCGACCATTCCCGTCTCGGCCGTCCACCGAAATGCTTCCCGCCCCTGGCTCGAATAGCTGAATCCGACGACCGTCGTTCCGTCGGCAGAGACGGCGAGCGCACCGCTCTCGAACGCCCCTCCCGGCAGATCCCCGAGCGCTCGAATCGACACCGCATGCGCGGGGAGGCCCGCGGAATGAACAGCCACCCAGCAGAAGATCGGAAAAACCCATCGAGAGAGGAAGGACATCGAGGACTCCATACTGCGTAGGATGGAGCTCGATTCTATGTGCGGCCGAGTTCGAACGTCAATGGATTTGTCGCCCGCCGTGGATCCCGAGTTGCGTGCCGCGTCGTCCGGATCGCGACTCATCACGCGCAGTCGGAATTCGGACGTCCTTCGGTCCGGCTTCGACGCTTCCTTGCGTCTCCGTCGTCGATTCATGCGGCGAATCCGCGAACGAAGGTCGAACGGCGGAAAGGGGCAAGCGCGCCCGCCTTCGCGAGCCTCGAGAACCGAAGAGCCGGATGGGCAGGCAGAGACGGAGGCGATTCGTCGAGCGTCCCGAGTGCCCTGCTCGCGGCCGCCGGCCCGGATCCCATGGACCTATCCGGGAGTCAGTCTCCAGAACAGCGATGCGCATCGATGGGCGGGAGGATCCGCGAGCGAAATCGACTCTCGGAGACAGCTCGACGCCCGGGGCGGGCAATACTGAGAATCCCTCGGCGGGTGTCTGCATGCAGCTGCCAAGGGGTGGCGTGCGGATCAGGCGGAAACCGAGCTTCGCCTCGGCGCCAGGTCGGGGAACGCAAGCCATACGGCCGGCGAGACATCTCGCGGCGCAGCAGGCAAGATTGCCTGGAGTCGATGTCGCTCGGATGCGATAACTCATCCTGATGGATTCCACTGCAGCTACAGCGTCCGCACAGGAAGGCGACACTTGGGCGGCAACGCGGCAGATGGTGCTGGCCCGCGACGAATTCCAATGCCGAGATTGCTCGGATCCATTCGATCGAGACGAGCTCGACGTCCACCATCTCGTACCGCGTTCCGTCGGCGGTACCGACGAGCCGTCGAACCTGATCACGCTCTGTGATGGCTGCCATGCTCGTCGGCACCCCAACCTACAGGTCTCGCTCTCTCGCAGGATGATCGAGCGATGGGCGATCCGACTGGCACGCTTGCTCGACGCAGAGCGAGAGCTGACCGATCGACTCCCAGGACTCAGCGCGGCACTCCGACTGGTCGGCAAGAGCCGATTTCGGGAAGGCCAACTCGATGCCGTCCTGGCTGCTCTTCGAGGTGAATCGATCCTCGTCGTCCGGCCCACCGGCTCCGGCAAGAGTCTCTGTTTTCAGGTTCCGGCATTGCTGACCAGCGGGACGACCTTCGTCCTCAGTCCACTCAAGGCGCTCATGAAGGACCAGGTCGTCGAGCTGCAGAGGCTGAAGCTGCCGAGCACGTTCATCAACGGCGACCTCGGCCCGGCCGAAAAGAAGGCGCGCTACGAGCTGCTCGAGCAGCGTTCGCTGAGGTTCCTCTATTGCACGCCGGAGCGATTCAACCCGGCGCGAGTCCGTCCGGAGGAAGTGGCGAGACTCACTCAGGCCAGAGCAGCCTTTCTCGTCGTGGACGAAGCCCACTGCGTTGATCGCTGGGGCCGAGATTTCCGGCCCGACTACGGACGGATCGCAGAAATCAGGGCGCGGCTCGGCAACCCTCCCGTGCTCGCGTTTACAGCTACGGCTGGCGCAGAGGCACAGACGCGGATCCTGGAGTCTCTCGGTCTGCCGAACGCGCGGCGTCTCGTCACCGGCGCGGACCGCCCGAACATCGCGCTCATCCGCCATCGAGCGTCCGGTGACGTCCGGAGCTCGAGCAGTGTCCGCAATCGGGCCGAGTTCATCGCGAAGCTCGTCCGCAGCGTCCGGAGGGGGAAGACCATGATCTTCGTCCCGACCGTCAAGATCGGCGAAACACTCCGGTCGAGCCTCGAAGCTGAAGGACTCGAGCTCCCGTTCTACCACTCGAAACTCGGAACGGCGAACGAACGCGACATTCTGATTGGTCGCTTCACCGGCCGCCTCGAACCGGCTCTCGATGCAGTCATCTGTACCAACGCGTTCGGGATGGGAATCGACGTGCCGAACGTCCGTCTCGTCATCAACTGGCAGCACCCCGCTTCCGTAGAGGACTACCTCCAGGAGTTCGGCCGCGCCGGTCGAGATGGCGAGCCAGCGCTCGCGGTGCTTCTCACCGACTGGGGCAAAGAGGCCGATTTGTTGAAGTTCATGGCTCGAAAGACGGCCGGGGCCTCCGCAGAGGGTGGCGCCGCATCCTTGGAGACGCGGCTCGCGGAGATCGACAGGATCAGCGCCGTCGTCAGAAGTCCCGGGTGCTTCAGACGAGGTCTTCTCGAGCTGCTCGGTGCGGATCGGTCAACTCGAACGAGCCTTTCTCGACGGCTCCTCGAGCGTGTCTTCAGCCGAAAGGCTCGAGTCGCGCAGCCCAGCTTCTGCTGTGACTTTTGCGACCCGCAAAAGGCGCAACGCGCCCTTGCACTGGACTAGACGCGACAGGTCTGGCCGCTCGATCGAAGATTCTCGGCGGTTTGAGCGCGGATTCGTCGACAGGCTCTTCGATCTGTTCAGGCAACGTACGTCGAAGCGCGAAGCAGGGCTGCGGGCTCTACCGACGGCCACGACCGATCAGGGCTTGAACCGAGCCAACTGAATCGCCACCAGAGTTCAGTCGAACTTCGCGCATCCATTCCGTCGTGATTCTGCTGTCTCTGATTCGGGTCCCATAGATTCGACCCGCCAGACCCCGCGAATTCGCGGCGTTGATCCGAAAATCACGCGTCTCGAGCTCGAAAGCTCCAGAGACGCAGACTGAATGGCGGTGGAGGGAGTCCATCGCGAACCCGTCTCTGAGCCGAGTTCCGTGCTCACCAGGGAAAGTACAGGGAAATACTCTCGCCCCAGGCTCCCGAGGTCACGAATTCTCCGGGATTCCCCTTCTACAGCAGGGGGTTGCCCAACCATTCCCTGCCGCCTCGAACAGGGATATCAATCGGAGGATCAGGGAACGAATCGATCCGTGCAGGGAATAAACGCTCCGACGCCCGGCGAGCGACCGAGGCCAAGCGATCGAAGTGCCACAAAGCCTGGACCGAGTCTTTTATTTCGCCCTTTCTTCGCCTATATAGAGGTCGACGAAACTGAGATCGACGGTGATCAAATTGCAGGAATCCACGCCTGAGGACCTCCTCGGCCCGCTCAACGAGGTCGAGCGAAAGAACGCGCCGTCTCGTCTGTTCACGGTGGGCGACGTCTCGCTCCTTCGCCGGGGCCCGCGCGTGTCCATCGTGGGGTCGCGCAATGCGTCGAACGACGCTCTTCGACGAACGCGGGTACTCGCTCGATCACTCGTCGAACGCGAAATGATCGTCGTGAGCGGTCTGGCGATCGGAATCGATACGGTTGCCCACGAGACGGCCCTCGAGTTCGGCGGACATACGATCGCCGTCCTCGGCACACCCCTCGAAGAGTTCTTCCCTTTGCAGAATCGACAGCTCCAAGAGAGTCTCATGCAACACGAGCTCGTCGTCAGTCAGTTTCCACCGGGAAGCCCGATTCAACCCAAGAACTTCCCGATCCGAAATCGCACGATGGCCCTCCTCTCCGACGCGACGATCATCGTCGAAGCGGCCGAGAAGAGCGGCACCGTCCATCAGGGCTGGGAAGCGCTTCGCCTGGGACGCCTCCTCTTCATTCTGGAGAACCTGGCGGCGAAGCCCGGCCTTTCGTGGCCGAGCGAGATGCTTCGGTACGGCGCCCAGGTCCTCTCCCGCGAGAATCTCGAGCTCGCCCTCGAGGAGATGCCGGAGATTCCCCGTGGCGAGCTCGCTCCTCTCTAGCGTTCGCTTCGGAAGCTTCCTGGTCTATTCGCCGCGCGGGACGAGCGAGATCTCGAAGCGCTCGCAACGCTTCACCCATGCGGTAAAGACGGGCCGGCCGGAGGCGCTTCCTCTCGCTCTGGATCGGCTGGCCCGGGATTTCGAATCGACGCCGCTCCCTGTCATGCTCGGCCTCGACGTGACGTTGATCCCGGCTGTGGGTTCTCAAAACTCGTCCGCAGCCAAGATTCAGTTGGGATCGCGAACGCAAAGCCGCACACCCGACCGGTCATGCTACCGAGAAAAGCTCCAAAGATTCAGTCTGGACGATACGGCCGGGAACACTCAGAATCGCGACGTGATCCGAGACTTCTTCCGCTATGCGGCGATGCTCGTCGCCACAATCCCGGCCCTGTTCCGCAGCCAGCGTGAGCAGGCGATTGTCGAGCTGGCGCTTCGACAACAACTCTCGGCCTACGTCCACAAGAAGCCTCGCCCTCGGCTTTCCCCGCTTGACCGCGCCTTCTGGGTTGCCCTTTTTCGATTCTGGCCCCGATGGAAGTCCTGTCTCGTCATCGTTCAGCCCGAGACCGTGATCCGCTGGCATCGTGAGGGCTTTCGACGCTACTGGCGGTCGATCTCGGATAAGGGGCCCGGGCGGCCTCCCATTTCGCGT